>NZ_JACYTW010000105.1:0-6784 GCF_014841395.1 Plantibacter sp. CFBP 13570
ACGCCGCGGGCGCCGGGGCGGCCGCATCCACGACGGGCGCCTCCACGACCGCCTCCGCTTCCGCCTCGGCCGCGGCGCTCCTCGCCACGCGCTAGTCGACGGCCCTCCACAGGCACCCGGACCAGCGTCCTCTCCACAGATCCGCGTCGGCTCACTCCTGCGCCGATGGAACGCGGTAGCGTCGTTGACATACCGACATACGCCTTCGTAGGCTCGGCTCATGCGCACGACCATCCGACTCGCCGACGAGTTCTACGAGGCCGTCCGCGAGCACGCCTCGCAGGAGGGGAAGACCGTGACCGCCTACATCGAAGAGGCCCTGCGCGCGAAGCTGGCGGCCGCGGCCGCACCGCCCGAGCGGGAGCCCTACAAGGTCGTGCCGTACGGCGGAGGAGGACCCCGCCCAGGAATCGACCTCACGAACAACGCGCAACTCGAGGACATCATGGACGGTTTCGAGTGAAGGTGGTCGACACCAACGTCCTCATCGGCGCGTTCCGACCCGATTCACAACACCACCGCACGCTCGCAACCTGGTTGGAAGATGCCGTCCGATCGAGCGAACCCCTGGGTGTCAGCGAAGCCGTGCTCGCGGGGTACATCCGGATCGTGACCCAGCGTCGGATCTTCGTCGATCCCACTCCGATCTCCGTCGCGCTCGAGCAGATGCAGCGACTCCGCGACGAGCCCGGCGTTCAGGTGGTCCGCCCTGGCCCGTCGTTCTGGACGATCTTCACCTCGCTCTGTGCAGCGGTCGAGGCCCAAGGCAACCTCGTCGCCGACGCGGCCCACGCCGCACTCGCGATCGAACACCGGGCGACCTTCGTCACGCTCGATCGCGACTTCGCGCGCTTCCCCGACCTCCGCTGGGAATCGCCACTCGCCACGGGTCAAGCGCCTTCCTGACATCGGTCGTTCCTGCCAGACTGGTGCGATGAACGATCGCGCAGGTACCCCCGCCACCGAAGCAGATCTGATCGACGTCCCGTCGCTCATCGACGCGTACTACACGCTGAAGCCGGACGTCTCGATCCCCGAGCAGCGGGTGGTGTTCGGCACCTCCGGCCACCGCGGCTCCTCGCTGAACACCGCGTTCAACCAGGACCACATCGCCGCCACCACGCAGGCGATCGTCGAGTACCGAGCGGGCCAGGGCATCACCGGGCCGCTCTTCATCGGCTCCGACACCCACGCGCTCAGCGGGCCGGCGCAGACGACGGCCCTCGAGGTCCTGGTCGCCAACGGCGTGCGCGTCCTGGTCGACGAGTTCGACGACTTCGTGCCGACCCCCGCGCTCAGCCACGCGATCCTCAAGTACAACGCCGAGGGCAACGGCGACCAGGCGGACGGCATCGTCGTCACGCCCAGCCACAACCCGCCGGCCGACGGCGGCTTCAAGTACAACCCCCCGCACGGCGGACCTGCCAACTCCGACGCGACCTCCTGGATCGCGAACCGCGCCAACGAGCTCATCGCCGGCGGGCTGCACGACGTGAAGATGGCGGAACCGTCCGCGGTCGAGACGTACGACTTCCGCGGCAACTACGTCGACGACCTGAAGCACATCATCAACCTCGACGCCATCAAGCGCAGCGGGATCCGCATCGGTGCCGACCCCCTCGGCGGTGCGAGCGTCCACTACTGGCAGGCGATCGCCGACCGCTACGAGATCGACCTCACCGTCGTGAACCCGCACGTCGACCCGGCCTGGGCGTTCATGACGCTCGACTGGGACGGCAAGATCCGCATGGACCCGTCGTCGCCCTCCGCCATGGCGGCGCTCGTCGCACGACGCGACGAGTTCGACCTCCTCACCGGCAACGACGCCGACGCGGACCGCCACGGCATCGTCACGCCCGACGCCGGGCTCATGAACCCCAACCACTACCTCGCCGTCGCGATCGACTACCTCTACGCGAACCGGCCGGGTTGGCGCGACGACGCAGCGGTGGGCAAGACCCTCGTGTCGTCGTCGGTCGTCGACCGCGTGGCCGAGTCCCTCGGACGCCGCCTCTGGGAGGTCCCGGTCGGCTTCAAGTGGTTCGTCCCCGGTCTCGTCGACGGCTCGGTCGGCTTCGGTGGCGAGGAGAGCGCCGGCGCGAGCTTCCTCCGCTTCGACGGCTCGGTGTGGACCACCGACAAGGACGGCATCCTCCTCTGTCTGCTCGCCGCCGAGATCCTCGCCGTGACGGGCAAGACCCCTTCGGTGCTCTACCGCGAACTGACCGAGCGCTTCGGCGACCCCGTGTACGAGCGCGTCGATGCCGCGGCCTCGAAGGAACAGAAGACGCGGCTCGGCAAGCTCGACGGCGACGCCATCACGGCGACCGAGCTCGCCGGCGACCCGATCGTCGCGAAGCTCAGCCATGCGCCGGGCAACGACGCGGCCATCGGCGGCGTCAAGGTCGTGACCGAGCACGCGTGGTTCGCCGCGCGTCCGTCCGGCACCGAGGACGTCTACAAGATCTACGCCGAGTCGTTCAAGGGTGCGGAGCACCTCAAGCTCGTCCAGGCGGAGGCGAAGCAGATCGTCGACGCCGCCCTCGGCGCCTAGGCAGCCGACGCCTCGACGGGCTCGGCGAGCGGACACACGCTCGCCGAGCCCGTCGCCTGCATCCGAGCCTGTCGAGGGACGAGCCGACCCCCGGTCCCTGAGCCTGTCGAAGGGCTAGTTCAGGTATCCGGGAGCCGCCGGGAGCCCGAAGAACTCCTCGAGCGTCGTGACGCCCGTGTTGTGCATCTCGGTCGCGAGCGGCACGCCGATGTAGCGGTAGTGCCACGGCTCGAACGAGAAGCCGGTGACGTCGACCTTGTCGGCCGGGTACCGCAGGAGGAACCCGAAGCGGTAGGCGTTCGCGGCGAGCCACTGGCCCTCCGCCGTGTCGCCGAAGCAGGTGTTGAGCGAGCAGTTGCCGCTCTCGGCTCCGATGTCCATCGTCCAGCCGGTCTGGTGCTCGCTGTAGCCGGGGCGCGCGGTCGTCGAATCGTCGGGTTCACTGTCGTACACCGACACCTGGCTCGAGTAGCTGCGGTACGCACTGTTCGAAGCGAGCGACAGGCCGGCCTCGGCGGAGGCGGTGTCGAACAGCTGCACGATCGCGGCGGCGGCCTCGGCACGCAACAGCGGGTCCCACGTGTGGGCGACAGGGACGGACACGAGGTCCGGCGGCGTGTAGTCGACCGGGTTCAGCGGTCGGGTCTTGTTGACGACCACCCACGGGCTCAGCGGGTCGTCGATCGAGTAGGCGGCTTTGTCGAACGCCGGCGGGGCAGGGGGCGCGACCGGTACCGTCTCCGTCGGGGTCGGCGTGGGGGTCGGCGTCGGGGTGACGGACGGGGTCGCGCTCGGTGTCTTCGTGGCGGCGGCCGGGGTGGGCGTGGCTCCGCCGGCGATGTTGACGACGAGCACCACGAGCAGGATCGCGAGCGCGGCGGCCAGGACGCTCAACGCGATCACGCGGTTGCGTCGGACGCGCCGCGAAACCGGGCGTCGATGGGAGGGCTGGTGGGCTGCGGTCACACGTCGAGCCTAACCGCGACACGGCGCATGCGCCTCTGCCACACTGTCGACAGGCTTGCACACCGGACGAGGGGCCCGACCATGACCGCAGGGACGCCAGCACACCACGCGCCGACGCACCGGAAGCGCCCGCGGTTCCGTCGGCTCCTGACCGCGGCCGCCGTCGTGGTCGGTCTCGGCCTCGTCGTCGCGGTCATCGCGGCCATCACCCCGTGGCCGTCCGCGCTCCTCATCCGCTCGGTGTTCGAACGCGGCGGTGCTGCGACGGTCGCAGAGATGGAACCGTACGTCCCCGACACGAAGCTCACGGAGTTCCGCGACATCGCGTACGCGGCTCCGAGCGGCGGCCGACCGCAGGTGGACACCACCCTCGACGTCTTCACCCCAGCGGACGGCACCGAACCGCTGACCACGATCGTCTGGATCCACGGCGGCGCCTGGATCTCCGGCGAGAAGGGCAACGTCGAGCCCTACCTCCGCATCCTCGCAGCAGCGGGGTACACGACGATCGCGGTCAACTACACGATCGCTCCCGAGGCCGTCTATCCGACGGCCGTGAACCAACTCAACGACGCCCTCGCGTACATCTCGGAGCACGCCGCCGAGTGGAACGGGAACCCGGATCGCCTCGTGCTCGCGGGCGACTCAGCGGGATCGCAGCTCGCCAGCCAGCTCGCCGTCCTCACGACCAACCCCGACTACGCGACGCTGTCGGGCATTACCCCTGGTATCGACGCCGAGCAGCTCGTCGGGACGATCCTCAACTGCGGGGTCTACGACCTGCCGGCGATGGCCGAGCTCGACGGCATCGGCGCCTGGGGCCTCCAGACCGCCCTCTGGGCCTACGCGGGTACGAAGGACTGGTCGGAGACGTCGACCGGCGCGCTCATGTCGACGATCGACTTCGTCACCGCCGACTTCCCGCCGACCTTCATCACCGGCGGGAACGGCGACGCGCTCACCTGGTTGCAGTCGGTCCCGATGAGCAGCGCGCTCGAGGACGCCGGCGTCGACGTCACGAAGCTGTTCTGGGCCGCTGACCACGAGCCGGCACTCCCCCACGAGTACCAGTTCCACCTCGACCTCGACGACGCCCACGTGGCACTCGCGGCCACCCTGGACTACCTCGCGGCGCTCGACGCGAACCTCGACGCAGCGCCGACCACCACGCCCTGACCGAAGCGGTTGCCGCGGAACTTGCGCCGGGTGTAAGTTTGCACACTACGCAAAATCCCCAACGTCGGTGCGCCCGCAAACCGGCGCGCCCAGAGTCGAACGAGACCGCATGTCATCCAGTTCCCCCGCCTCGACCGAGCCGTCGGGATCCGCCCCCGTCCTCAGCCACCGGCAGATCCTCTTCATCATCTTCGGCCTCATGGCCGGGATGTTCCTCTCCGCGCTCGACCAGACCATCGTCGGCACCTCGATGCGCACGATCGCCGACGACCTCGACGGCATGGCCCTCCAGGCGTGGGTCACCACCGCGTACCTGATCACCTCGACCGTCTCGACGCCGATCTACGGCAAGCTGTCCGACATCTTCGGCCGCCGCCCGCTGTTCATCATCGCGATCTCGATCTTCCTCATCGGCTCGCTCCTCGCCGGCATGTCCGGTTCGATGTACGAGCTGGCGATCTTCCGCGCCATCCAGGGCCTCGGTGCCGGTGGCCTCATGGCCCTGCCGCTGACGATCATGGGTGACATGCTCGCCCCGCGCGAGCGCGCCAAGTACCAGGGGTACTTCCTCGCGGTCTTCGGCGTCTCGAGCGTCATCGGCCCACTGATCGGCGGCCTGTTCGCCGGTGCCCCCGAGCTGCTGTTCATCACCGGTTGGCGCTGGGTGTTCCTCATCAACCTGCCGATCGGCGTCATCGCGCTCGCGATCGTCCTCCGCTTCCTGCACATCCCGCACACGCGCCACAGCGTCCGCATCGACTGGTGGGGTGCCGCCACGGTCGTCCTCGCCGTCGTGCCCCTGCTGCTCGTCGCCGAGCAGGGCCGCATCTGGGGCTGGGCCTCGGCCGGGTCCATCGCCTGCTACGCCATCGGGGTCGCCGGCATCATCGGGTTCATCCTCGTCGAGCGGGCCATGGGCGACGACGCACTCATCCCCCTGAAGCTGTTCAAGAACTCGACCTTCCGGGTCGCCACGATCCTCGGTGTGCTCGTCGGGTTCGGCATGTTCGGCGCCATGATGACGGTGCCGCTGTTCCTGCAGCTCGTCGAGGGCGCGACGCCGACCGAGTCCGGTCTGCTGATGCTGCCGATGATCCTCGGCCTCATGATCTCGTCGATCGCGAGCGGCCAGATCATCGCCCGGACCGGCAAGTACAAGGCGTTCCCGATCGTCGGCACCTTCCTGCTCCTGAGCGGCTTCTTCTACTTCAGCTTCGCGACGGCGGACAAGCCGGTCTGGTGGATGATGGGCGGCATGCTGCTCGTCGGCCTCGGACTCGGCCAGCTGATGCAGACGCTGACGATCGCCAGCCAGAACGCCGTCGAGGCACGCGACATCGGGGTGGCGACGAGCTCGTCGACCTTCTTCCGCCAGATCGGTGGAACGTTGGGCACGGCCGTCATCTTCTCCGTGCTCTACACGCGACTCCCCGACACGATCGGTGCGGCGTTCAAGGACCCGACGCTGCTCGCGAACGCCCAGGCTGCAGCACAGGACCCTGCCGTGCTCTCCGATCCCGCCAACAAGGGCATCCTGGACGTGCTCTCCAAGGTGCAGTCCGGCGGCTCGGCCGGTTCCGCGCTCGACGGCGACACCTCGTTCCTCGTCGGTGCGAACCACGACCTGGCCGCGCCGTTCCTCACGGGATTCGCGGATGCGACCGTGACCGTGTTCTGGGTGAGCTTCGCGGTGGTCGCCGTCGCGTTCGTGCTGAGCTGGTTCCTCAAGGCGCCGCCGCTGCGGGCGAAGTCCGCGCTGCAGGAGCGCACCGACGCCCAGGCTGCGGAGGACGCCGAGGACGAGTTGTCGCTCGCCGCCCAGCGTGCCGCCGAGCTGGCGGGGTCGCAGCTGTCACCCGACACCGCGAGCAACCGCGTCGTCGATCCCTCCGCCCGTCGCTGACCGTCGTTCGTCGGTTCGCCAGCGCACCGCGCTGACGTGAGCGCGGGGTGACCGCCGCCAGCGCACCGCGCTGACGGGGTCATCCGGGTGTCAGCGCGGTGCGCTGACGTGACCGCTGTCGAATCGGCGTCACCGCGGCCCCAGCGCGTGAGCGCGCCCCTCCGGAGGGGCGCGCTCACGCCGCA
>NZ_JACYTW010000106.1:0-6672 GCF_014841395.1 Plantibacter sp. CFBP 13570
GCCGCGGCCCAGAGCGTCGTGACCTCCGTCGTCGCCATCGCCGGGCTCACCCTCGAGCAGGGCGGCGCGCTCGGACGGGCGGGGCGCTCGCTGCGCACCGGTGTCTGGCAGCTGCTCCGCGCCGGACAGACCCCCGCGGCGCGCGAGGTCGCCGAACAGCTCGGTACGCCGTTGCCGACCGGAGCGGTTCGTGTCGGCGTCTGCTCCGGGCCGACCGAAGGGCGCGAGGCGCTCCTCACCGAGCTGGAACGGGCCGAGACGCTCAGTCCGGGTTCGCTCTTCGTCGCCGAACAGGACGGACGGCCCGTCCTCCTCCTCGCAGTGGCCGAGGGGGACACCGAGACGGCCGTTGACCGGGCGGTCGAGGCGGTGATCGCGGCGGCCCCCGCTCGGCGGCTCGGCCTCTCCCGAGCCGTCGCGCTCGCCGAACTGACGACGGGGATCGAGCAGGCGGTCTCCGCACACGAGCACGCCGTCTCCGCCGGCGAGGCCGTCGTGCGGTTCGGGGCGCTCGCCGCGGCGGGGATGGCCGGGTTGCTCGACCCCTTGCGTGCCGCCGCCGTGGCCGAGGAACTGCTCGAGCCCGTGCTCCGCGTCGACCGCGAGGAGGGCTCCGACCTCGTGCCGAGCCTGCGCGGCTGGCTCGAGGCGAATGGTCAGTGGGAGCCCGCAGCACGGCGACTCGGGATCCATCGACACACGCTCCGCAACCGCATCACCCGGGTGGAGCAGGTGCTCGGGCGACCGCTCGACACCTTCGCCGCTCGCGCCGAACTCTGGCTCGCGCTGGTCAGCCTGGGAGCCTCCGGTTCGGTCATTCCACGCTGACGTGCACCGATCCTCCTTCGCCCGCCGTCGCCAGGTGTGGCCTGCGAGCGGGCTCCGATTCGTTTCGAAATTTGAGTTGACGACCGACTAAGATCAACATATATTTAACATATGACTGGACAAGAGCTCCCTTTGCGGCTGAACTACTCGCTCATGGTCGCTGAAACCGATGACGGACTTGCGCTCCATGTCGCGGACGCTGAGCCCTTCACTGTCCGCGGCGACTACGCTCTTCTCCTCGCTGTCCTCGGTGCGGTCAATGCCGCTCGCAACGAATCAGAGATCGCCGCAGTGCTGGCAGGCGCCTATACCGAGGAGCGGGTGCGGGAGGTTCTCTCCTTCGCTCGTGCTCACAACCTGTTGAAGTCCGTGGCTCTGACGGATCGCATAGTCGCCGAGAGTCTCGGCAAGTGGGACAGGCAGATCAGAAACTTCACCAACCTCAGCGGCATCGATGATGATGCGGCAGTGGACCTGCACCGCCGGCTTGTGAATGCACACGTACTCATCGTCGGTGTTGGTGGTGTCGGAGGCTATGTAGCATCTGCTTCCGCCATGATCGGTATCGGCCGGATAACTATCGTCGACTTCGACTCGGTGGAGCTCAGCAACACATCGCGTCAAGTGTTGTATACGGAAGCAGACATTGGGCGGCGCAAGCTTGATGTGGCTGTTTCGGAACTCACTCGTAGAGCTCCTAGTGCATCGATTCATGCTGTCGACTGCGAGATCACGGATGATCAATCCATGGTGGAGGTGTTCGAGACAGCCAAATCCCTCAACGGGGCTATCGATTTGTTGATCCTCTGCGCCGATCAACCGCGAGGAGAGATCACATATATTGTGGACCGTGTCAGCCAGTCGGCAGGTGTTCCTTTTCTCGTCTGCAGTCCTCATGATTTCTCGCACGCCTCAGTCGGACCACTCGTCATCCCGGGCATCACCAGGAGCTACTCTGATGCGTTCCCCAGTACCAGAATTAGAACAGACAATGTGCTCGTACAGTCGGTGAATGCACAATTCATCGCAAACATCATGGAGCCCTACAACGGAATCGCTGCAAAAATGGCGATGATCGAAATCGTCAAGTTTATCACCGGCTACGCTCGTCCATTTGTTCAGGACCGCGTGGTCAACCTTGACACCGCCGATTGGTCCGTGACCGTCCATGAGATCGACTAACTCGGAGGCTCTTCCAGTTGCCGTCCGATCTGCCGAGAACACCTACGAGGCGCTGAGCGTTCTCAAGAAGCGGGGATTTATTGACCTCGATCTTGCGACGGTAGATTCACGCCGCTACGCATCGGATGGGCCGGCACTACGACGTATTCTCGATGAGGCTAAGACGGTAGGTGAATTCCTGAACAGGCTACCCGAGCTTGGTGCGGAGTTCGGCTGCCTCATCGAGCGGTTGGACCAGGTCGGCGGCCGGACTTCGGTGTGGTCCGGTAACGACGAGAAGCAGCCGCAACGTCCGCAATTCTTGCAGCCGATGATTCCGTGGCGCGGATCAGCTGCACGCACCTCGGAGCTCGCCGCCGCAGAGATTGTCCTCTCGAAGAGGACGAGGAACAACCTCCTGGTTTGTGGGCCCGCCGGCAGCGGAAAGACGGCGCTCGTAGAGCTGATCGCAGAATCGCGTCCGGAACTCGGACCATTCTGGCGCGTCGACTCTGGTGCGCTCGTAGGCGGGACGAAGCACCGAGGAGAACTCGAGGAACGCCTCCGCGATCTGTATCGCTATACCCTGGCGACGGGATCCGTCATGTTCATCGACGAAATCCATGCGCTCGCTCGGATGGGTGTCGCAGAAGGATCGATCAGCGCGCTCGACGTACTCAAGCCATATCTCGTCGACCCTCACTTTCGCGTCATCGGAGCGACCACGACGCTCGAGCTCCCGTTCGTCATAGCCGATCCCGCGTTCCATCGACGATTCTCCGTCCTGCATCTCAAGAGCCTGACCCGCGAACAGCTTCGTACCGTGTTTACCGATTACCTGTCCACCTCCCTCGAACTGGTCCCGCTCAAGTCCAGCTTCGACGCAATCATCGAGTTTGTGGACGTCATCAGATCCGATACAAGTCGGGTCGACGCGATGCTCGATTTCCTGGAGCACGGAGAGGCCTGGATCCGCGTACGCGGGGCGTCCGGAATTGATACGAGCGCACTTTTCAAATCGATCTCGTCGAGCTACGAGGAGTTCCGAGCCTGTCGAGATCCTTCTTCAGGACAGCACAGGGGAGGAGGTGAAGAATGAACAACGACACTCAGCTGGTTGCAGGTGCGTTCGCGATCGTGGCAACCGACGCGCAGACTGTGACCGCCATGCGTAACAACGCTTCAACGCCATAAATCACGGGTGGGTGGGGCGGTCGTTCCTGGCTGCTCCGCCCGTTCCCGTCATGGAGAGGGACCTTCGCGTGCGTATGAGTGCGTACTTCGGCGTGAGTGCCGGCTTCACCATCGGTCGTGTGCTTCCGCAGGCGGTGCTGACGCCGATCTTGTTGGAGAAAGGCCTGCAGTTCGACACGATCATCTGGACGCAGCTGATCTACATGGTCGTTCTCACGGTGACCCAGTTCCCGGCTGGACTGCTCGCTGACAGGTACTCGCGCAAGCGCCTGTATGTGCTGTCGGTCCTCGTCGTCGGCGTGGCATACAGCATCATCTGGTGCGGCGACGGGCTTGCAGCCATGTGCAGCGCCTGGGCGATCTACGCCGTCGGCATGGCTCTGAACGGCTCGACGATGGACATCCATTTCGCAACTTTGCTCCGCGAGGATGACCAAGCGTTCCGCAGATTCTTCGTCGTCGATCGGAATGTGGTGCTCTGTGCCACGATCGCGAGCGCCAGTGCGACGACGGTGCTGTATCCGCTCGTCGCGTCCGACGTGTACGTCCTGTCGGTCGCGTTGTTCGTCGGTTCGGCAGTCTGGGGTGCATTCTGCCTGCCGGAAACAGCAGTGGTCCGCCGATCCAGAACGGAGCCGCCGCCACGACTTCTCGCATCGCTCCGAGAGGATCGTCACATCGTGTCAGCGGTCCTCCTCGTCGCCCTCACGCAGTTGGCATTCACGCCGTTCTTTCAGATGTGGCAGATGGTCTTTCTCGATTCAGGCCTGACCGCTGCATGGTTCGGACTGATCTTCGTGCTCTTCCAGTGCGTCAACATCGCCGCGAACGCCGCGTGGAGACGTCTGCCTCACCGGACCTGGATGAGTCCTGCGCTGCTGTGCCTGATCGCCCTCATCGGTTGTGGAATCGTCGCATTCGACAGCCTGATTCGCGTCCTCCTCGTCGTCATCCTGCCCTTCCCGCTGTTCCTGTACTCGAATTCGCTGGTGTTCTCGCTGCAACAGCGCGCGCCTGCAGCGTTGCTGTCCTCCATGAACGCCCTCATGGGCACGGGCAACACCATCGGTGCGTTCCTGATGCTCGGTCTGAGCCTGCTCGGACTGCAGGTGTTCACCCCGGGAATGCTCCTCGGCATCAGCCTGATCGTCTGTGCGGTCGCGTCAGTCGCATTGCTGACCGGGTCGATCGTCGCCCGGAATCTGCAGCGCCGTGCAGCTGTTTCGTCGGAGCCGGACCACACTCGGTGACCTCTGCTCTGGCTCGCGCTGGTCAGCCTGCCGGACGGTGATGCGTTGCGGTCGCGCGCGGCCGTTCTGTAGCCTCGACCGCACGGCGCGCGTGTGCTCCGTGGAACCACGAAGGGGGCAGCGCGCATGAGGATCCGAACGGTGGTCGCCCGGGTGCCGGTCACGATCGCCCTGGTGCTGATCGTCCTCGTCGTGGGTGTCGTCGGGCGTGGCCTCTGGGAGTCGACGACGGCGCAACCGTGGTGGGACGCGGTCGCCTACGGCTTGCCCGCCTTCGAGGCCGGGCGCTGGTGGACTCCCGTCACGGGAACGTTCCTCGTCGTGGAGCCGTGGGCCTACGTGTTCGCGGTGATCGGGTTCGCCTGGGTCGGACTGCTGGAGTGGTGGCGGGGATCGAAGGTGGCGCTCATCACCTTCGCCGCCGGTCAGCTCGTCGCCGTTCTCGCCACCGCCGGGTTCCTCTGGGCCGCGAGTCAGCTGCCCTGGCCGTGGGCGACGAGCCTCGCCGGGATGCTCGACGTCGGTCCGTCCGGCGGGACGATGGCCTGTTTCGCCGCCTGTGTGTCGCTCTTCGCCTCCCCCTGGCGGCAGCGGGGCTGGATCATCGTCGCGTCCTACGCCGCGATCGGGGTCCTCTTCATCGGCTCGCTCGCGGACCTCGAGCACGCCTTCGCGGTGCTCTTCGTCCTCGCGGTGAACCGCTCCTTCCGCATCCAGCGGGCCAGCGTCCGCGAGCGCCGACTGCTCGCGTTCACGACGAGCGTGGCCCTCGGCGTCGTCCAGATCGTCGCCCTGCTCGTGCCGACCAACGGCCCGTTCGGTCCGACCGCTCCGGCGGAGGGCCCGTGGCTCGACGTCGCGATCGACACGGTCGTGATCATCCTGGTCGCCAACGGCCTGCGGCTCGGTCGCCGCTGGGCATGGGTGCTGAGCGTCGTCTGGGCGATCCTCAACGTCCTGGTCGCGGTCCTGTACCTGGCGCTGTCTCCGTTGGACCCCGCCGAGCTCCCGATCGACTGGGGCGACACCGACGTGTTCCTGGCGACGTCCGTGCTCTGGCTCGCCTTCCTCGTCTACCTCCTTGCGACCCGCAGCGCGTTCTCGTCCCACCGACGCCGGCAGCTCGGCGTCGGGCGGAAGCAGCAGCAGGACCTGCCGTCGGCGGACGACGCCCGCGCGCTCATCCGGACCGACGGCGGCGGCTCGCTCTCCTGGATGGCCACGTGGGACGGCATGGAGTACTTCCGCACCTCGGTGGGCCTCGTGCCCTACCAGAAGCACGCCGGCGTCGCGATCGTGCTGGCCGACCCGCTCGGCCCGCCGGAGCACCTCCGAGCGAGCGTCGAGGAGTTCGTACAGGCGGCCGAGCGCGACTCCCTCATCCCGTGCTTCTTCAGTTCCAGCCAGGCGACGAAGGACGCGATGCCCGAGGGATGGCGCGACCTCATCATCGCCGACGACACGATCGTCGACCTCCCCGGTCTCGCGTTCACCGGCAAGGCCTGGTCGAACATCCGCACGGCGCTCAACAAGGCGGAGCGCGAGGGCATGGTCTTCCGCATGAGTACCTACGCCGCCGAGACGTGGGGCGTCCGGCAGCAGATCCGCGCCATCTCCGAGGGCTGGGTCGGCGACAAGGGTCTGCCGGAGATGCGGTTCACCCTCGGGACCCTGCAGGAGGCCGACGACCCCGAGGTCCGTCTGGCACTCGCGATCTCACCGGACGGCGACGTCGACGGCTTCCTCAGCTGGCTTCCGGTCTTCGGCCCCGACGGCGAGCACCGCGGGTGGACGCTCGACCTCATGCGGCGACGCGAAGAGGGCTTCGGTTCGGTCATGGAGTTCCTCATCGCCTCCTCGGCCAAGGTCTTCGCCGAGGAGGGCGCGCAGATCCTCTCGCTCTCGGGCGCGCCGCTCGCGCACCGGGTGGAGGACGACGAGGGGCGCATCGCGCACCTGCTGGGTCAGCTCAGCGGCATCCTGGAGCCGGTGTACGGCTTCTCGTCCCTCCACCGGTTCAAGCAGAAGTTCAACCCCCGATCGGAGCCGATCTACCTCCTGTACCGCGACGAGGGCGACCTCACGCGGATCGCCGCGGCGCTCACCCGCGCGTTCCTGCCGGACGCGACGCTCCGCCAGTTCGCCGGCGCCGGCATCGACATGCTCAAGCGCGACTGAGCGGAGGCCGACCCTCAGGCGGTGTCGCCGCCCGGGAGGCCGGCGGCGCCGAGGTGCGTCG
>NZ_JACYTW010000107.1:0-6487 GCF_014841395.1 Plantibacter sp. CFBP 13570
CGCCGATGCGGAGCGTGCCGGCGGTGAGCGCCTGCTGGGCGTCGGCGAGCGCGCGGAGCCCGTTCGCCTCCTGCAGCATCCGCCTCGCCGGGCCGAGCACGGACCGGCCGGCGTCGGTGACCTGCATGCGCCGACCGACCCGGGTGAAGAGCGCGAGCCCGAGGTCCGTCTCGCAGCGTTGGATGCGTCTCGTGAGCGAGGGCTGCGAGATCCGGAGGACGTCGGCCGCTGCGGCGTACGAGCCGTAGTCGACGACCGCGACGACCGCTTCCAATTGCTCCAGGTTCATGCGTCGTGGGTCCGGATCATGCCTCCACGCTATCGACACCTGCTGGAGATGCCTGGGCGCCGGGGGTTCACCCCGCAGCAGGATGCTTCGCCGCGGAAGCTCCTGCCCCGGGCGGATCTCCTGCCGGAGCCTACCGAGCGCAGGCGTCGAAGACGTGGGCGGGGTCGTCGGCCGTCCGGAGGTCGCGGTCGCGCAGGATCGTGGAGAACGGGACCTGCGGATCGGCGCACACCTCGTCGAAGGTGCCGCGCAGGTCGTCCGTGTACTCGATGTCCAGCACGGCGTCTCCGTACACCTCGGTGTAGGTGGCGCACTCGTCGAAGCGGTGGCACTCCTCCGCGACGGCGAAGTCGAACCCGACGTCGTCCCGTCCTCGTGTGCCGAGCTCGGCGGCGTTCTTCTGCCCGATGAGGAGGCCCGCGTCGTGGGCGAGGTCGGCGTACCGGGTGGCGAGGGCGATCGCGTCCTCCACGGTGAGCCGACCGTCGGACCGGGTGTACGAGTCGAGGTTGTCGATCTCGACGGCGTCGAAGCCGGCCTCCGCGCAGCGGGTGATGCTCGCACCGACCCGCTCGGCGATGCGCGCGCGACGGTCGTCGGTGGAGAGGTCGAAGATGAGTTCGTCGGGCCAGTTCTCGTCGATGACCGGTTCGCCGGCGTCGTCGGTGAGAACCAGGTCCGGCTCGGCGAGCCAGGCCTCGCGATCGGCCGGCTGGCTCTGGAACCCGTTGACGTAGCAGATGGAGTACCGGTCGGGGTCGGGGGAGTCGGTGCTGTCGCGCGCGACGCCGCCCACGCCGGCCGCCGGCTCGTAGCCGCCACCGAGCTGGTAGTCGAAGACGACGTCCGTGGGGAAGCCACCCGCTGAGTGGGTCGGTCCGGTGTCGGAGCTCGCACCGCTCGGGAACGTGGAGCAGCCGGCGGCGGTGACCGCGAGCAGGAGGGCGGCGCCCGCGGCGGTGAGTAGGTGCGCGCGGCGGGGGAGACGGGTCATGTCTCCACCCTAGGTCGCGGTCCCGTCCCGGGGTCGCCGCTCAGCCGGTACCGTTGGGGGCATGAAGTATCTGGTGTTGTTCTCCGCGGGTGCCGCGCTCATCGTGCTCGGGGTCGTCTTCGCGTTGCTCCTGGAGCTGCCGGTCGGGTTCCGGATCGCCGGGCTCGTCGCCATGCTCCTCGGCACCGTCGTCATGGGTGTGAACATCGGTCTCCAGTTCTTCGACCGCCGCAAGGAGCGCGCACGTCGGCTCTGAACCACGACGGCGCAACCACCTGACCCGGTCGGTTCCCCGGCGTTACCCTCGATGGAACCGACCTCCACCGAGGCGGGACGACGACAACCCGGAGGCATCGTGGCGCGCGCGCTCTTCATCATCGACGTACAGAACGACTTCACCGAGGGCGGTGCGCTCGGCGTGGACGGCGGCGAGGTCGTCGCCGCCGGGGTCACGCAGTTGTTGGCCGAGCACGGGGCCGATTACGCGCACGTGTTCGCCTCACGCGACTGGCACGACGCCGAGGGCGACAACGACGGTCACTTCGCGACGGGAGAGCCCGACTACGTGACGAACTGGCCGGTGCACTGCGTCGCGGGGAGTTCAGGCGCCGAGTACCACCACGCGCTCGACACCAAGAGCGTCGACACCCACATCCGCAAGGGCCAGGGTGCCCACGGATACTCGATCTTCGAGGGCGTGACGCCCGAGGGTCTGAGCCTCGACGAGGTTCTCACGGATGCCGGAATCACGGAGGTCGACGTCGTGGGTCTCGCGACCGACTACTGCGTCCGCCGGAGTGCGCTCGACGCCATCGAGCACGGCCTGCAGGTCCGCGTCCTCGCAGGTCTCGTCGCGCCCGTCGACCGGGCCGCCGGGGATGCGGCGCTCGCCGAGATCGCTGAAGCCGGGGGAGTCGTCGTCCTCGCCTGAACTCCGTCGCCGGGCACCCGACGCAGATAGTAAGCTAGCTGCATATTATTCGGAGCAGGGCGAGAACGGGGCGCGCGCATGACGCACGGACGACACGGCGGAACGCAGACGGACGCGGACACCCGGACGCAGCAGCGGGACCGTGCGGGTGCGCCGCGGTGGCTGCGGGTCCTGCTCCCCGCGGTCCTCATCCTCCTCTGGCTCACGGCCGCCGGCGTCGGCGGTCCGTACTTCGGGAAGGTGAGCGAGGTCGCGACCAACGACCAGACGAGCTTCCTCCCCGCGAGCGCGGATGCGACCGAGGTGCAGACGGCACTCGACGGATTCCGGGAGGGTGACGACATCCCGGCCCTCGTGCTGTTCGTCCGCGACGGCGGGATCACCGACGAGGACCGGGCGGTGATCGACGACGAGCTCTCAGCCCTGTCCTCCACCGAGGGCGTCGCCGACGGCGTCTCTCCGGCCATCCCCTCCGAGGACGGCGACGCGGTCGAGGTCTTCGTCCCGATCAGCGGCGACGCGGAGGTCGGCGACGTCGTCGAGGCCCTTCGTGCACAGCTCGCCGAAGCCGCCCCGGCGGGCCTCGACGTCTTCGTCACCGGCCCGGCAGGGTTCACCGCCGACCTCACCGACGCCTTCGCCGGCATCGACGGCATCCTCCTCCTGACCGCGCTCGGCGCCGTCTTCCTCATCCTCATCGTCGTGTACCGCTCGCCGGTCCTCCCGTTCCTCGTGCTCGGCACCTCGCTGTTCGCCCTCTGCACCGCACTCCTCACCGTGTGGTGGCTCGCAAAGGCCGGCGTCGTCCTGTTGAACGGGCAGGTGCAGGGCATCCTCTTCATCCTCGTGATCGGTGCGGCGACCGACTACTCGCTGCTCTACGTCTCGCGCTACCGGGAGGCGCTCCGCGACCACGAGCGGCGGTGGGATGCGACGTGGGCTGCGCTCCGCGGATCGTTCGAGCCGATCGTCGCGTCGGGCGGCACCGTCATCGCCGGTCTGCTCTGCCTGCTGCTCAGCGACCTGAACTCGAACAAGGCGCTCGGGCCGGTCGCCTCGATCGGGATCGTCTTCTCGGTCCTCGCAGCGCTCACCTTCCTGCCCGCGCTCCTGCTGGCCTGCGGTCGCACCTCGTTCTGGCCGCTGCGCCCGAAGGTCGGGAGCGAGCACCGTGTGCGCGCCTCGTCGACCGACGACACCGCCGTGCCGACCACCGGTCTGTGGGGTGGGATCGCCCGCCTCATCTCCCGTCACGCCCGCGTCGTCTGGATCGGGAGCACCCTGCTCCTCCTGGTCGCGAGCCTCGGGGTCTTCCAGCTCAAGGCGGACGGCGTCGCCCAGAGCGACCTCATCCTCGGCACCTCCGAGGCCCGTGACGGTCAGGCCGCCCTCGGTGAGCATTTCCCGGCCGGTTCGGCGAGCCCCGTGTACGTCCTCACGCAGGAGGGCGATGCCGCGCAGGTCATCGGCATCCTCGAGGAGGCGGACGGTCTCGACAGCGTCCAGGTGCTGTCGAGCGACTCCGCGACCGGCACCGCGGACGCGACGGTGAGCGACGGGGAGGCGGTGTTCACGGCTCCCGCCGCGGGGCCGCCGGGTACCCCGGTGGCGTCCGCCGAACCGACGGTCGACGACGGCCGCATCCTGCTCCAGGCGACGCTCGACGCGGCACCGGACTCCGCGTCGGCGGAGGAGAGCGTGCGACAGTTGCGCTCGACGCTCGACGCCGAGGTCGGCTCCCACACCCCGGTCGGCGGCGTCACGGCGACCGCCATCGACTCGAACGACGCGTCCATCCACGACCGGAACCTCATCATCCCCGTGGTGCTCGCCGTCATCCTCCTCATCCTCATGCTGCTGCTCCGCTCGGTGCTCGCCCCGGTGCTGCTGATCCTCAGCGTGGTGGTGTCCTTCGGGGCAGCCCTCGGGGTCTCCGCGCTCGTGTTCAACCACGTGCTCGGGTTCCCGGGCGCGGATCCGAGTGTGCCGCTCTACGGCTTCGTCTTCCTCGTGGCGCTCGGGATCGACTACAACATCTTCCTCATGACGAGGGTCCGCGAGGAGTCGCTGCGGGTCGGAACGAGGGCCGGCGTGCTGCGGGGGCTGGCGATCACGGGTGGCGTGATCACCTCGGCCGGACTCGTGCTCGCGGCCACGTTCGCGGCGCTGGGCGTCATCCCGATCCTGTTCCTCGCGCAGATCGCATTCATCGTGGCGTTCGGGGTCCTCCTCGACACGATCATCGTCCGGACGCTGCTCGTCCCAGCCCTCAGCCACGACATCGGGAGCGCCATCTGGTGGCCGTCGAAGCTCGCGAAGGGTCGTGTCGAGCACCGGCACGCGGCCTGACCGAGGCGGTCGCGACCGGTTACCCCTGCTCAGCGAGGAACGCCAGCACGGCGTCCTTGAACGCCCGCGACGAGACCGCGTTGAAGTGTTCGCGGCCGGGCAGCCCCACGTAACGGGCACTGGCGGCTTCGGCGAGCCGCCGACTCCCGGCGGCGACCGCGTCGCCGTCTCCGGTCACGAGCAACATGGGCAGTGGCGGCACCTCGGCCGTGCTCGGCTGCGGTCCTCCACGGAGGCCGTCCACCAGGGCGATGAGCGCCTCAACGTCGTTGCCCGGGACGCCCTCGGCCATCGTCACGTACGTGTCGGTGAGGGCGTGGGCGATCGTCGTCCCGGTCCTCACGTGGTGACGGGCCGCCTCCAGGTCGAAGTCGCGGAGCGAGTCGCCCTCGGGGAGGCCGCCGAGGCTGAGGGAGCGCACGCGGTCGGGGTGCCGGACGCCCAGCCGCCAACCCACCCGGGAGCCCAGCGAGTACCCGAGGTAGTGCGGCTCGTCGACGCCGTAGCCGTCGAGGACGGACAGGACGTCGTCGACGAGGATGTCGAGGCGGTATGCGGCCGGATCCGTCGGTTTGTCCGAGGCTCCGTGACCGCGTTGGTCGAGGGTCAGCAGGCGGTACCCGGCGCGCGTGAGCGTGCGTGTCCACCCGGCGAGGTCCCAGTTGAGTCCGGCGCTCGAGGCGAAGCCGTGCACTGCGATGACCGTGCCGAGGTCGCCTGTGCCCGGAGCCGGTTCGTGGAGGTACGTCGCGATCCGGATGCCGTCCGTCGACATGACGTAGGTGGGTGCGGTCGGGGCAGGCTGAGGAAGCACCCGTCAACGATACCCGCGGTGGTGCCGCACAGGCTCAGTCGACGGCGACCGGTCGTGGTCCCTGCTGCATCATCTCGGAGAGGTACGGGGCGACGACGCTCGTGGAGATGCGGCAGTCGAGCAGGAGGACGCCCTGCGCCCCGGCGTGGACCCAGTCGGTGAGTCCGTCGAGGTCCGCGAGCGTGTCGACCGTCACGCCCTGGCCCCCCAAGGCGCGCGCGAGGGCGGCGAAGTCGACCTCGTCGATGAGCATCGGGGTCTGGTCGAGTCCACGCGAGCCGTACTGGTGGACCTCGGCTCCGTAGGCCGCGTCGTTGAAGACCACGATCACGCCGCTCGGCACCGTGCGGATGACGGTGTCGAGGTCGGGGAGCGCCATGAGGCCGCCGCCGTCGCCGGTGCAGAGGACGGTGGTGCCCGTGTGCCCGGCCGCCACGGCACCGACGGCGCTCGGGAACCCGAGTCCGATCGACTGGTACGCCGTCCCGACCATGACGAGGCGGTCGGGGGAGGGGATGTCGAAGTACATCGGCGCCCAGCCGATGAAGTGGCCGCCGTCCTGCACGACCGTGCGGTCGGCCGGGAGCAGCTCGTCCAGTCGGTGCGCGAGGCTTCGTGGGTCGAGGCGCCCGTCCGCGCACAGTCCGTCCCCGGACGAGCCGTCACCCAAATCGCGGTCGAGGTGCGGTGCGGGGCGGGCGGGACCGGCCGACGCGACCCATCCGGACCCCACGCCGTCGGCGAGCCGTTCCAGGAGACCTGCGGCTGCGAGGGCCGCGTCACCGTGGATGAGCTCGTCGACCCTGGCATTCGTCGGGGCGTCGGCGAGGTCGACCTGGATGACGTGCGCATCGTGGGCGAAGGCCTCGCCGAACCGCATCGTGAACTGGTTGAGGCCGGCGCCGACGACGAGCACGACGTCTGCTTCGGCGATGCGCCTCGCGGCGTGCTCCGTCGCGAAGCCGCCGGCCACCCCGAGATCACGGGGGCTGGAACCGAAGAGCCCGCGTCCGAGCGCCGTGGTCGCGGTGTGGGCGTCGAGCCGCTCGGCGAGCTCGCCGAGGACGGGTCCGGCGTCGGCCAGCCAGGCTCCACGCCCGGCCAGGATGA
>NZ_JACYTW010000108.1:0-6149 GCF_014841395.1 Plantibacter sp. CFBP 13570
CCTGGGCGGACCGCGCTGGCGGCACCTCCGGCGCCCTGTGGGGCCTCGCGCTCCGCTCGGTCGGAACCGCCCTCGGCGACGAGGTCGCACCAGGCCGCACCGACGTCGCGACCGGCGTGCAGGCCGCGGTCGACGGCATCATGTCGTTCGGCAAGGCCGAGGTCGGACAGAAGACGATGGTCGACGCGCTCGTGCCGTTCACCACCACCCTGAGTGCAGCCGTCGCCGACGGTTCCGACCTCGTCGCCGCCTGGACGACCGCCGCTGCGGCTGCCTCCACCGCTGCCGCCGAGACCGCGGACCTCCTGCCGAAGATGGGCCGCGCCCGTCCGCACGCCGAGAAGAGTCTCGGTACCGTCGACGCCGGTGCCTACTCGTTCGGCCTGATCGTCACGGCGATCGTCCCCGTCCTCGAGCGCGCCGCCAGCACCACCGCGCCAGACAGCACCACCACCAACGAAGGAGTACACGCATGACCGATCAGCTGCGCATCGTCATCGGCTCGGATGACGCCGGGTTCGACTACAAGGAGATCGTCAAGCGCGACCTCGAGCAGCACGACGGCGTCGCCTCGCTCGTCGACGTGGGCGTGGACGCCGATGGCCACACCGCCTACCCGCGGGTCGCGATCGCCGCCGCGGAGCTCGTCGCGTCCGGCCAGGCCGACCGCGCGCTCCTCTTCTGCGGCACCGGTCTGGGCGTCGCGATCGCCGCCAACAAGGTCGCCGGTATCCGCGCCGTCACGGCACACGACAGCTTCTCCGTCGAGCGCGGTGTCCTCAGCAACAACGCGCAGGTCCTGACGATGGGCCAGCGCGTCATCGGCATCGAGCTCGCCCGCCGCCTCGTCCGCGAGTGGCTCACCTACCGCTTCGACGAGACCAGCGCGAGCGCCGAGAAGGTCGCCGTCATCGGTGAGTACGAGGCGACGGGCTCCTGCTGATGACCACCCCGTCCCCGTCGGCCGTGCCCACGTCGACCGCGCCCCGCGTGGTCGGTGTGAGCCTGAAGATGTACTTCGGCCACGCGCAGACCCTCGAGTGGATCGAGCAGGTGGGCGCCTTGGCCCGTCGGCACGAGGCCGTGGTCGATGGTCGCGTGCGACTGTTCGTCATCCCCGGCTACCTCGCGGTCGCGCCGTCGGTGGCGGCCCTCGCCGGGACGGGCGTGCTGGTCGGAGCACAGGACCTCGCGAGCGCGGACCGTGGCGCGTTCACCGGTGAGGTCGGCGGCCCCGAGCTCGCCGAGGTCGGCGTCGCCGTGGTCGAGGTCGGCCACGCGGAGCGCCGTTCGCTCTTCGGCGAGACCGACGAGGTCGTCGCCGAGAAGACCGCAGCCGCCCTCCGCAATGGCATCTCGCCCGTGCTCTGCATCGGCGAGGTCGAGCGCACGACGCCCGAGGCGGCTGCGACGGAGTGCGTGCGCCAGCTGGACTCCGCCCTCGCCGATGCCGTGGCGGGACCGGTGATCGTCGCGTACGAGCCCGTGTGGGCGATCGGTGCGGCTGAACCCGCGTCTGCCGAGTACGTGCGAGCCGTCGGCGCGATCCTGAAGCAATCGATCGCCGAGCGGCCCGACCGGGTCGGCAGCTCCGTGATCTACGGCGGCAGTGCGGGTCCCGGTCTGCTGACCGCCCTCGGTGACGACGTCGACGGCGTGTTCCTCGGACGCTTCGCCCACGACGTCGCGGCGCTTGAGGCCGTGCTCGACGAGGCCCTTCGACAGGCTCAGGATGGCACCCTTCGACAGGCTCAGGGACCGGGGACAGCATGATCGGCTTCGGCACCTACACCTTCTTCTGGGAGGGCTCCGAGCTCGCACCCGAGCGCTTGAGTGTCATCGGCATGATCGAGCGCACGGCCGACGCCGGCGTCGAGCTCTTCCAGATCTGCGACGACGCCCGCATCGAGGCGATGTCCGACGACGACCTGCGTCGGATCGCCGAGGTCGCGCGTGAGCTCGGGGTCGCCCTCGAACTCGGGACGAAAGGGATCGCGGTCGCGCACCTCGAACGCTTCCTCCACATCGCCACCGTGCTGGGCGCGAAGCTCCTGCGCAGCATGGCAACCTCCGGCGATGACCGGCCGTCCCACGCGGACGCCGTCGATCGACTCCGCGCGGTGCTTCCGGCGTTCGAGGCGGCCGGCGTGACGATCGCACTCGAGACCTACGAGCAGCTGTCGTCGCAGGAGCTCGTCGACCTCGTGACCGCCGTCGACCACCCGAACCTCGGCATCTGCCTCGACCCCGCCAACACCGTTGCCCGGCTCGAGCACCCGAGTGACGTCATCGAGCGCACCGCTCCGTACGTCCGCAACATCCACGTCAAGGACTTCGCGTTCACCCGCCGGGGCGGCTGGGTCGGTTTCACCCTCGAGGGCGCCCCGCTCGGCACCGGCCTGCTCGACTACCCCGCCCTCACCGCCGTCGTCCGACCGGACGAGCGCGGTGTCAACCAGATCATCGAACACTGGCTCCCGCTCGGCGACTCCATCACGGAGACGATCGAGCTCGAGCGCACGTGGACCGCACACAACCTGCAGTACCTGAGAGAAGGAAGATCATGACCGACACCACCACCGTCGCGGACCAGCTCACCATCGCCGTCATCGGCGCGGGCGGCAAGATGGGCATGCGCGTCTCCAACAACCTCGTGAAGACCAGCCACAACGTCTTCTACAGCGAGGTCTCGCCCGCCGGCCAGGAGCGTGTGACCGAGGCCGGTCGCGAGCTCACCGAGACCGACGCGGCCGTCACCGACGCCGACGTCGTCATCCTCGCCGTCCCGGACCTCGCCCTGAAGGCCGTGTCCGCCGGCGTCGTCCCGCTCATGAAGTCGGGCGCCGTGCTCCTCACGCTCGACCCGGCCGCCGCGTACGCGGGTCTGCTGACGCGTCGCGACGACGTCATCCAGGCCGTCACGCACCCCTGCCACCCCTCCGTCTTCGTCGAGCGCCACACGCCCGAGGAGTACGCGGACACCTTCGGTGGCATCGCCGCCCTCCAGGACGCCATCGCGGCGATCGAGTCCGACGACGCTGAGAAGCAGGCGCAGGTCGAGGCCGTCGTCCGGGCGATCTTCGCCCCGGTCGGCGAGGTCCACTGGGTCACGGTCAAGCAGCTCGCGCAGCTCGAGCCGACCCTCGTGGAGACGATCGCCTGCATGATCGGTGCGCTCCTCAAGGAGTCGCTCGACGAGGCCGTCAACACCATGGGCGTGCCGGAGCCGGCCGCTCGTGCGATCCTCCTCGGCCACACGCAGGTCGCCCTCGCGAACTCGCTCAAGGGCGACAACCCGTTCTCCGACGCGTGCCTCATCGCCATGGACTACGGCCGCAGCGCGATCATCAAGGACGATTGGAAGAAGGTCTTCCAGGACGACGAGCTCGACAAGAACCTCGCCGCCATGCTCCACCTCGACAAGATCGAGCGGTAACCCGCTTCCCCAACTCAGGAACGCTGCGGCGTGTCGGTCCGCTGCCCCCCCATGGCGGGCCGACACGCCCACCGGCTCCTGAGCTGGGGAATCCTGCAGCCATCAATTCTGCTGTCACATGCGGTCAACCGGTTGTGCCGGATAGGCTGCAGACGACCCGATGCACCACCCGCGACAGCCACTGCGACACCCGCGACACCACCCCCGCAACACCGCACGAGAGACAGGCGACGATGACTGGACGACTTGCAGGAAAGACCGCGCTCGTGACGGGTGCCGGATCGGGGATCGGACGCTCGGTCGCCGAACGGTTCGCGCGGGAGGACGCCGCCGTCGTCTTCTCCGACCGCGACATCCAGGCCGCCCGCGATGCTGCGGCACCCTTCCCGACCGCCATCGCCGTGCGACTCGACATCGCCGACGAAGCGAGCGTCGAGGCCGCCTTCGCGGTCATGGACGCCGCCGGCAAGACCCCGGACGTCGTCGTCGCGAACGCCGGCGTGCAGCTCTTCGGCCAGGACGCGAAGATCGCCGACCTCGACCTCGAGGTCTGGCAGCGCACGGTCGACATCAACCTCACCGGCACCTTCCTCACGACGAAGCACGCCGTCCGCGCCATGCTCGGCCGGGGCGGCTCGATCATCCTCACGGGCAGCCCGACCGGTCTCAACGGCGAGGGCGCCGACTTCACGGCGTACAGCTCCACGAAGGCCGGGATCCACGGCCTCGGCCGGACCGTCGCCGCGGCCTACGCCGATCAGGGGATCCGCGTGAACACCGTCGTCCCCGGCTACACGGAGACCCCGCTCGTCACCGCGATCTCCGGCGACCCCGAGTCCCGCGCCGCGATCGTCGGGCGCATCCCGCTCGGTCGTCCCGGCCAGGCCTCGGACGTCGAGGGCATCATGGTGTACCTCGCCAGCGACGAGTCGAGCTTCGCCACCGGAGCGACCTTCCGGGTCGACGGCGGCATGACGAGCCTCTGAGCCGACGATCATGACCTCGCGTTCGGGAACCACCTTCCGCGTCGCATCCGACCTGCTGCTCGACCGCGAGCGCGACGCCCTCGCCGTCGGACGGGGGCCCTGGTCGGCCTCGCTCCGCGGCTCCGAGCTGGACGACATCGCCTTCGACGGCGAGCTCGTGCTGCGCAGCATCCGCTTCGTCGTCCGCGACCAGGACTGGAAGACGCTGCCCGTCATCGTCGACGCGGTCGACCACACGACGAGCGGCCTGGCCCTGCGCGGCCGGGTCGGCGACGACGGCGAGACCGTCGCCTGGTCGCTGTCGGTCGACCTCGGAGCGTCGACGCTGCGGGTCGCCGTCCGGGCCGAGGTGACCGCCGCGTTCCGTCGCGCGCGCATCGGCCTCATCGTGCTGCAGTCACCGGCCCTCGCCGGCACCGAGCTCGTCGTCGGCCACCCGGAGGGGTCCACGACGACGACCCTCCTTCCGGAGCACGTCGCTCCGCATCAGCCGGCGATCCGCATCGAGTCCCTCGCCTGGACCGGCGACCGCATCGCGACCACGGCCCGCTTCAGCGGTGACGTCTTCGAGATGGAGGACCAGCGCAACTGGACCGACGCCTCGTTCAAGACCTACTCGACGCCGCTCTCGTTGCCGTTCCCCGTGGCGCTGGCGGTCGGTGACGTCGTGGAGCAGTCCGTCGAGGTCTCCTGTGCGCGGGTCGACGCTGCCGAGCGCGCCGAGGCCCCACTGGCGACGCCGCTCGCCGTGACCGTCGTGCCCGAGACGGAGGTCGCGGTGCACGGAGAAGACCCGGTCCTGGAGTCTGTCGACGGGCGGATCGGCGCGCCACTCGACAGCGTCGTCCCCACGATCTCGACCTCGGTGTCGAGCGACCCCGACGGTGGACGCGCTGGTGCGGTGGTCCCGGACCCGATCGCCGGGATCTTCGTGGAGATCGACCCGACGAACCCGGACTGGCCGGCCATCCTCGACCGCGCCGTGCGCCAGGCCGGCACCAGGCCCCTCGACCTCCGACTCGTGCTCGGGACGGGTGAGGAGGCTGAGCCGGTGCTGCGACGGCTCCGCGAGGCGGCCGTGCCCGTCGTGCGCGTCGGGGCGTTCCATCGCCGTACCCACCTCTCCGAGGTCACGCTGCTGACCGCGCTCGGCGACGTCCTGCAGGCCCTGTGGGCCGAGAGCCCGACGCCGCATCCCGAGCTCGTCGGCGGCACGCGCGCGCACTTCACGGAGCTCAACCGCAACCACGCGCGTCTCGAGCGCTGGGCGGGCCCCGTGGCGTTCAGCATCACGCCGTTCATGCACGACCGCGGCGGGCACCAGCTCGTCGAGTCGCTCGGCATGCAGGCCGTCGTCGTGGCGGACGCTGTCAGGATCGCCGACGGCCGCCCGCTGCACGTCGGGCCGGTCACACTCGGCGCCCGCTACAACGCGGTCGCCACCACGCGGGCGAGCGCGGGTGACTCCCGTGACGCGGAACTCCGCGCGGGCTTCGGCGCGGAGCACGTGCCCGGCGCGACGGATTGTCGGCAGTCGGCTGAGGCGCTCGGCGCCTGGGTCGTCGGCAGTGTCGCGGCCCTGGCCGTCTCCGGTGTCGAGTCGCTGTCGTACTTCGAGGCGACCGGACCGCGTGGGCTCGTCGCGGCCGACGGGCCGCTGACGGCTGCGGGCCGGGCGCTCGGGTGGATCGCCGAGCTCAGCGGACGGCAGCGCGTCGCGGTCGAGA
>NZ_JACYTW010000109.1:0-6092 GCF_014841395.1 Plantibacter sp. CFBP 13570
ATCGGCGCGCAGCTGCGCGAGCGTGCGGGGGTCGCCGGCGATCCGCGCCGGGACCGCGACGGCGTCGAGGCGGTTCCTGATCGCGTGCGCCAGCGGGGCAGTGGTGAACAGGTGCAGCCAGGCCATGCCGTCGGCCGCAGCCTCGAGCTCGACACGGCGGTCGGCGATCGAGCGCGTGCGTCGGGCGGTGAACGATTCGGGGTGCAGCCGCTCCCGCACGACCCTCGCGCGCTGACGCAGGCGTGCGGTCGTCGATCGAAGGGCGACGGGAAGCACCTGCTCCAGGAACACCGCGCGGCCCTCCGCCGGGACGTCGCGCAACTGGTCGGTGATCGCGCGGGCGTGACCGCCGCTGATGGCACCCTCCGCGAGCGCCTCGAGCACGCTGGGTGCGTGGTGGACGAGCGCCTCGGCGTCGCCGACGCGCGCCTGGAGCGTCGGCTCGGACATCCTCGTGGCGATCGCGAGCGACGCGCACATCGAGCGCCTCGCGAGGTCGCGTGCGTCGGTGGAGGTGGTGCTCGCGGAGACGAGCGCTGACGCGGTGGCGTCGGCATACGCGAACGCCTCGGCGAGGAGCCGTGCCTCCTCGGCGTCGAGCGCCGCGCGGCGCCGGGCGAGATCGACGAAGCGGTCGGTGAACGACGCCATCCGAGCCGCGAAGGCATCGCTCGGGTGTTCCGGGTGCTCCGGATACCCCGAGCGCTCGTGCACCTCGGGGCCCTCGAACGTGGCGGTCTCGGTCATGACTCCAGTCCAACATGGACCACTGACATTCGAGATGATCACGAGGATCTGGGCCGCTCGGACCCGCCCATCGCCTCGCACAGACGACCGCCGAACACCAGGGCGAGCCCGCCGTCACCGGTGGCTCGTACGATGAGCGGGTGGGTATGCGTTCGCTGCTGAGTCAGCTGGCCGGGGGAGTCCGAGGAGCGGCGCCGGAGGGCGTCGACGAGCAGGCGGTCGTCCGCCTCAATGCGGAACGGCCCGTGCGCGAGGTGCTCGAGCTGGCCGGCCGGATCGGCGAGTCGATGCTGGCTCTTGGAGCAGCAGCGGCCGAGGTCACCGACGCCATCCGTCGCGTGTGCCGCGCGTTCGACCTCGAATGCCAGGTCGACCTCACCTTCACCTCCATCCTCATCGCGCACGACGGGTCCGAGCTGTCGCCGGGCGTCACCGTGCTGCGCGTGGTCCGCTCGCCCTCCGCCGACTTCGACCGCCTCGCCAAGGTCGTCGTGGTCGCCGAGGGCATCACCAACCGATCCGAACCGATCATGACGGTCACCGACGTCGCCCGCGACGACGAGGCCGACCTCCGTGACGAACTGCACGCCCGCCTCGGCGCCGCCCACCGCGACCTCGACCGCATCCTCACCGCACGCCGCACCTACCGCCGCGGCTTCGTCACCGTGCTGCTGTCGACCATGGCGGCGGCCGTCGCCGTCCTCCTCGGGGGTGGCGTCGTCTCGATGCTGCTCGCCGCCGCCACCACCGCGCTCATCGACAGCGCGTTCCGCGCACTGAACGTCTGGAAGCTGCCGGTCTTCTTCCTCCAACTCACCGGGGCGGCCATCGCCACGACCGTCGCCGTCCTCATCTCGATCCTCAGCCCCTACGTCCCGGACGACCTCTCGGCCCTGCCGCCGGCCCTCATCGTCGCGTCGGGCATCGTCGTCCTCCTCGCCGGGGCATCCCTGGTGGGAGCGGCCGACGACGCGATCAACGGGTTCCCCGTCACCGCGAGCGGACGGCTCGTCGAGGTGATGCTCCTCACGATCGGGATCGTGGTCGGCATCGGTGGCGTCCTCGACCTCGCCCGGCGCCTCGGCATCTCCCTGGTCCTCTTCGACCTCCCGGTGAGCCCGTGGCCCGTCGCCGTGCAGATCGTCGGCGCGGCCGTGGCCTCCGCTGCCTGGGCGATGGCTTCGCAGGCGGCCCTCCGTGCAGCGTTCTTCGCCGGGGTCACCGGCGCGATCGCGTTCTCCGTCTTCGTGTTCGTCTCCGGCAGTGGCGTCGCGCCCGCCGCAGCCAGTGCGCTCGCCGCGCTCATCATCGGCTTCGCCGCGGAGGCGCTCGGCCCGCGGCTGCGCATCCCGGCGATCATCCTCACCATCTGTGGGATCGTGCCGCTGCTGCCCGGGCTCGCGATCTACCGCGGCATGCTCGCGCTCGTGAACGGCGAGCAGGGTTCCGAGGGGATCGAACAGCTGCTGCAGGCGGGCCTCACCGGCCTCGCGCTCGCCGCCGGCGTCACGCTCGGCGAGATCCTCGCCCGCCGCACGGGCGTCTCCGGCCGCGTGCTGCTGCCCGGATACATCCGGCGCTCCAAGCGGCACCCGCGCTGAGCGGAACGACTCAGGGACCGGTAGGCGAGGCCGTCCGCTGCCGCTCCTGGGGCTTCGCCGCGGACGTCAGGAACGACGCCAGGACGACGACGGCGAGCACCACGATCATCGCGCCGCGCAGACCGAAGTGCTCCCCGAGGAACCCGAGCAACGGCGGCCCGACGAGGAATGCGACGTAGCCGGCCGAAGCCACCGCCCCGACGGTCGTCGTCGGATCGTCGCTCTCACCCGCCGCCGAGAGGGTCACCGGGAAGCCGAGCGCCGCACCGAGCCCCCACAGCAGGACCGCGAGCCCCGCGACGAGCACACTGTCGGAGAACACGACGAGCGCGATGCCGACCGCCGACACGAGCGCGCTCACCCGCAGCACGTTGGCCTTGCCGAAGCGGGCGAGGAGCGGTTCGCCGGCGAAGCGACCGATCGTCATGGCGAGTGCGAACCCGGCGAAGACGATCGATCCGACCGCCGCCGTGGTGCCGTGCCCGTCGACCATGAGGAGCGGCAACCAGTCGCCGGCGGCGCCCTCGGCCAGCGCGAGGGCGAGCACGATGAGGCCGAGGAAGATCACGCGCTGCTGCCGCCAGACCGCGAGCTGCGCACGGATCCCGGGGGAGCCGGCACCCGTGTCCGACTGTCGTCCCGTCTCGGCGGGGATCTTCGGGATCGCCCACAGCAGCGCCACCAGCGCGACGGTCGCGACGATCAGCAGATGGATCATCACCGGGAAGGCGATCGCCGTGAGCGCGATGCCGGCGACCGAGCCGATGACGGACCCGAGACTGTAGCAGCCGTGGAGCACGGGCAGGATGGACCGTCCGGACAGCTGCTCGATCATCGCGCCCTCGATGTTGATCGCGATCTCGGCGAGGCCGAAGCCCAGGCCGATGCCGATCAGCCCGAGGAAGACACCGACGCCCTGCCCGGCACCCGCCATGAGGGCGAGGAGAGCGAGCCCGGTGACGAACGCCACTCCGCCGATGATGATCGGGCGACGCGCACCGAACCGACGGACGAGCGCGGCGGACGAGAGGATGCCCGTCATCGAGCCGACGGAGATCCCGAAGAGGATGAGTCCCATCTCGGCGGTGCTCGCGTGGACGAGGTCGCGGACGGCGGGCGTCCGGACGATGAACGACGACAGGCCCACGCCGACGGTGAGCATGAAGACGAAGATCGCCCCGCGCCGCCGCCGAAGAGGGGCGGACAGCGCGGGGCGGGGGTTCGCCTGACCGGCGCGAGCACTCATGCTCCGAGCCTAGAGGCGGTGATGCGGTGTGACGGGCGTGTTGCTAGCCCGACGGGTTCTCGACGGGGTCGCCCTCGGCGTCGGTCCCCGTCTCGGGGTCGACCTCCTCGGGCTTCGGCACATCGTGCTTCACGTCGTCGTCGTGCGTGTGCGGGGGACCGGGGCGGGGGCCGTCACTTGACATCGCCACGCCATCCCTGTCCGGTCTGGCCCTCGGATTCGACGAGCTGCTTGAAGTTGCCGAGGTCCTTCTTGACCGCATGGCCGGCCACACCGACGGCTGCGCCGAGGTGCTCGAGGAGCCCCTTGGGCTCCCAGTCGAGCTGCACGGTGACGCGCGTCTTGGCCTCCTCGAGGCGGTGGAACGTCACGACGCCGGCGTGGTCGACCTCGCCACCAGTGCTGGTCCAGGCGACGCGCTCGTCGGGGTGCTGCTCGGTGATCTCCGCCTCGAAGGTGCGGGTCTGTCCGGCGACGCTGACCGTCCACTCGGTAAGGGTGTCGGTGACCTGCGTGATCGAGTCGACCTCGTCGAGGAACTTGGGGAAGTCCTCGAAGCGGGTCCACTGGTTGTAGGCGACGGAGACGGGAACGTCGACGTCGATGGTTTCGATGACCTGGGTCATGGGCGCCATCCTCTCTGGTTCTGCGGTACCTGCGTGGGTCTCGTCCGGAAAGCCCGGACGCGACTGCGACGGTACGCGTGCAAGCTGCGATTCCGGGGGCATGGCCTCGGGCGCTGCAACCTGTTACCCTGCCCGACTCGACGCGAGCCCTCGCTCAGAGCTGGAAGCGGTACCCCATGCCGGCCTCGGTGAGCAGGTGGCGGGGAGTGGCCGGCTCAGGTTCGAGCTTCTTCCGCAGCTGCGCGATGTAGAGGCGCAGGTAGCCGGTGTCGGTCACGTGCGTCGGACCCCAGATCTCCGTGAGCAGCATCTGTCGGGTCACGAGCTTGCCGGCGTTCCGGATGAGCAGCTCGAGCACCTGCCACTCCGTCGGCGTCAGGCGGACGGTGGCCGGGGACGCACCAGGGATCTGCTTGGTGACCTGCTTCGCAGCGAGGTCGACCACGATGTCGCCGAACCGCACGGTGGGTTCGGCCTCGGCGCCGGGGACTCGCCGGGTGAGGGCGCGGATCCTGGCGAGCAGTTCGTCGATCGCGAAGGGCTTCGTCACGTAGTCGTCGGCTCCGGCGTCGAGCGCCTCGACCTTGTCGGTCGAGCCGGCGCGACCGGACACCACGAGGATCGGCGCGTCGGTCCAGCCGCGGAGGCCCTCAATCACCTGCCGCCCGTCGAGTCCCGGCATGCCGAGGTCGAGCAGGTACAGGTCGGGCCGGTGCGTCGTCGCGGCGTTGAGCGCAGCGGTCCCGTCCTCGGCCGTGATGATCTCGTAGCCCCGGGCGGTGAGGGTGATGCGCAGGGCCCGGAGGATCTGCGGGTCGTCGTCGGCGATCAGGATCTTCATCGAGCGGTCCCCTCCTGATCACGTGCCGCCGGCAGCGACACCACCATGGTGAGGCCCCCACCCGGCGTGTCCTCCGGTTCGAGTGTGCCACCCATCCCCTCGACGAAGCCCTTCGACAGCGCGAGTCCCAGGCCGAGACCGGTGAGGTTGTCGGTGTCGCCGAGGCGCTGGAAGGGGACGAACACGTCCTCCCGCCGGTCGGGTGCGATCCCCGGGCCGTGATCGACGATGCGGATCTCGACGGCGTCCCGGAAGCCGCTCGTCGCGATCCGGACGGGGGTGCCGTCGGGGCTGAAACGCTGCGCGTTCGTCAGGAGGTTCACGATGACGCGTTGGAGGAGGCCGGCGTCCGCGAGGACGGGAGGGAGGTCGGGTGCGAGATCGAGCTCGGCGTCGTGCGGACCGATGCCGAGCTCGTCGAAGGCCGGCAGGATCGCGTCCTCGACGTCGATCGGGGCGACGGTCACGGCGAGGACACCGGCCTGGAGGCGACTGACGTCGAGCAGGTTCGTGACGAGGGCCGCGAGGGTGCGCAGGCTGTCGTCGGCGGTCTCGAGGAGGTCGCGGCGGTCCGCCGTGGTGAGCTCGACGTCGGTCGCGCGCAGGCCGGTGACGGCGGCGGTCGCAGCGGCGAGGGGGCGCCGGAGGTCGTGACAGACCGCCGAGAGCAACGCGCTCCGCACCCGGTCGGTCGCTGCCAGCGGGCCGACCTCCCGGGCGGTTGCGCGGAGATCGGTGTGCTCGAGCGAGGCGTCGAGCTGCGCCGCGATGACGGCGAGCAGGCGGCGGTCGGAGGCGGCGAGCACCCCGCCGTGCAGTTCGAGCACCGCGCGGGTGCCGATCGGGATGCTCGTGAAGTCGCCTCCGCGGGTCGGTTCGCCGTCGACGGCAAGGACCTGCTCACCGGCGACGAGGCGTACGCCGGCGAGCGAGAAGGACTCGCGGGTCCGGCTGACGAGCGCCTGCAGGGCGCCCTCGCCGCGGAGCACGCTGCCCGCGACCGTCGCGAGCAGCTCGGACTCCGCGGCCGC
>NZ_JACYTW010000110.1:0-5980 GCF_014841395.1 Plantibacter sp. CFBP 13570
CGCGAGCAGCTCGCCGGCCTCCGCCTCGACGTCGCGGTCGTCGAGGCGCTCGGTGTCTCCGCGGACGGCCGACTGCTCCACGCCTCGCCGGAGGAGGCGGCGGTCGTCGCGTCGGCGGTCGAGCTCGCCTCCACGGCGATCCTCCTGGCCGACCCGGCGACGTTCGGCGCAGACGGCCTCGCTGTCTCCGTCCCGACCGCCCGCCTCGACGTGGCGGTGGTGCATCATGGGGTCGACGAACCGACCCTCGAGGCCCTCCTCGCGACCGGCGTCCGCGTCGAGACGGTCGGAGCCGACGCATGAGCGGCATCGTGACGGTCACGCCGGCGGCCGCGATCGACCAGACCTACCGCGTCGACGGGCTGCGACTCGGCGACGTCAACCGGGCGGTGGGCGTGTCCACCGAGCTGAGCGGCAAAGGCGTCAACGTCGCGCGGGCGGTCACCCTCTCGCCGCTCCCCGTCCGTGCGGTGGTGCCGATGGGTGCGGACGGACGGATCCTCGCCGATGACCCCGCACTCCGGACGTTGCTCGCCGTGGTCCCGACCGACGGCCGGACGCGCGTGAACACGACCATCCTCGACGCCGCGACCGGGACGACCAAGGTCAACGAACCGGCGATCCCGCTGCGAGCGGAGGACTGGGCCGCCGTCGTCGCGACCGCCGGGGCCGAGATCGACCGGATCGGCGCGGACTGGCTCGTCCTCTCCGGCACGATCCCGACGGTCCAGGGCGGCACCGGCCTCGTCGACATCCTCCAGTTGCTCCGGCAGGCGGGTGACCGCGGAGCGCGCGTGGCCGTCGACACCGCGGGTGCGGCGCTCGAGACCGCCGTCGCGAACCTCGACCTCGTCCACCTGCTCAAGCCGAACGCGCACGAGCTCGCCGAGCTCACCGGCCGTGAGCTGCTGACGATCGGCGATGTCGCCTCCGCCGCCGACGAACTGCATCGTGCCGGCTGCGACCTCGTCTACGTGAGCATGGGGGCCGACGGAGCGCTCCTCCGCACCGCGGCGGGGCTGTGGCACGCGCACGTCGCAGCCACGGTCGTGAACACGGCCGGTGCCGGCGACGCCTCGTTGGCCGGATTCCTCGTCGGACTCCACGGCGAGGACGGACGGGACGACCCGGCGGCAGCGGTCGCTTCGGCCGCCGCCTGGGGTGCACTCGCCGTGTCGAGCGCGACGACCATCCTCACCTCCCTCGAGGCGCTGACCACACCGGTCGCCGTCCAGGATCCAGACCCGACGAAGCCGCTCAGCGAACCGGCGACGCCGCCACGCGACGAGGCGACGACGCCATGACCGATCAGACCGTTCCACGCTTCCACGCCGCCGTGGACCTCGGTGCGTCGAGCGGTCGCGTCATGCTCGGGCGATGGGCCGACGGTCGCTTGGCGCTCACCGAAGTGCACCGGTTCCCGAACGGCCCGATCACGCAGGACGGTCGACTCCGGTGGGATGCGGAGCGCCTGTTCGAGGAGACGCTCGTCGGGCTCGCGGAGGCCGTCCGGATCGCAGCGGCCGCCGGCGGCGTGCTCGACGGGATCGGGGTCGACAGCTGGGGCGTCGACATCGCACTCGTGGACGTCGGCACCGGCACGGCGTTCCCGACCATTCCGCATCACCGCGGCGCCGACGCCGATGGACCGGCCCGCGCCGCCGTACTCGTCGACGCCGCGACGGCCTACGCGGTGACCGGCGTGCTGGAGCAGACCATCAACACCTCGTACCAGCTGCGGTCCCGCGCCGAGGAGCTCGACGTCCGCCGAGCCGATGGCGATCGCCCGACCGTGTTGCTCGTCCCGGACCTCTGGGTGTGGCTGCTCACGGGCGTCGTCGGAGCGGAGCGCACGATCGCCTCGACGACGCAGCTGCTCGATGAGGGCACCGGCGACTGGGCGGTCGAGCTCATCCGTCGCTGGGGTCTCGACGGCTTCGACTTCCCGCCGGTGGTCGCACCCGGGACGGTCGCCGGCCCGACGACGCCGGAGGTCACCGCGCGTCTCGGGTCGACCGTGCCGATCCCCGTCCACCGCGTCGCGGAGCACGACACCGCGTCAGCCCTCGCCTTCGCCCGCCCGGACGGCGCAGAGCTCCTCGTCTCGAGTGGCAGCTGGTCCCTCGTCGGGGTGTGCCTGCCGGCGCCGGTGCTCACCGAGCACGCGCGGACCGCCGGCTTCACGAACGAGGGCGGCGTCCGCGGCTCCTCGCTGCTCCTCCGCAACCTGGCGGGGATGTGGCTGCTCACGGAGTGCGCCCGCGCCTGGTCCGCCGAGGACGGCAGCGCGCTCGACCTCATCGATCTCGTGGCGACCGTGTCGGAGATTGAACGAGACGCGGCCACGGACGTCACGCCCGCCGTGTTCGACGTCGCCGACCCACGGCTGCTCGTCCCGGGTGACATGCCGGAACGGATCGCGACGCTGTGCCGGGAGACCGGACAGCGCCCACCGGGCGGACGGAGTGACACCGTGCGCAGCGTGGTCGAGAGTCTCGCGGTCGCCTACGCCGAGACGGTCCGGGCCTGCGAGGCGATCACCGGGGTGACGATCCGTTCGGTCCGCATCGTCGGTGGCGGATCGCGCAACCGGCTCCTGTGCGCCCGCACGGCGGCACGGACCGGTCTTCCGGTCACGGCCGGTCCTGCGGAGGCTTCGGCGCTCGGCAACCTGGCCGTGCAACTCGTCGCGGCCGGTCACGCGCCGTCGCTCGACGCGGTCTACCGGCACGGCCAGGACGATCACGACCATGACCATGACCATGAGCGGACACCGACATGACCGACCGCATCGACCAACCGGAGACCGAGACGGACCTCCTCGACCGCTTCGTCGCCTTCTCGCGCGACCTCGGCCGTCCCGATCGGGCGTGGGCGCTCCTGGCGGAGGGCAACACCTCGCTGCTCCTGCCCGAGGAGGGTGATCCGGCGATGCTCGTGAAGGCGAGCGGCGCGTCCCTGGCCGTGGCGACCGCCGAGGACGCGGTCCGTCTCGCGATCGCACCGGTGCTCGACCTCGTCGACTCGCACACGGGCGGGGATACCGAGGTGGCCGCGCTGTTCGATGCCGCGGCGCTCGCCGGGAACGGTCGGCGCCCCTCGGTGGAGGCGATCCTCCACGCCGTCTGCCTCGACCTGCCCGGCGTCGTCGCGGTCGGCCACACCCATCCCGTGCCGGTCAACGCGCTGTTGTGCTCGCCGTCGGCCGACGCCCTGACCCGCGGGTCGCTCTTCCCCGACCAGATCGTGGTCCTCGGCACCGATCCGCTGCTCGTGCCGTACGTCGACCCCGGGCTCGAGCTCGCCCGCACGGTCCGCCGCCTGCTGCGCGAGCAGCTCGCAACGACCGGCCGGGTACCGAAGGTCGTGTACCTGCAGAACCACGGGATGTTCGCCCTCGGATCGAGTGCGGCCGAGGTCCTCCGGATCACCGAGATGGCTGTGAAGGTCGCCCAGGTGCTGCTCGGAGCGCTCGCCGCCGGCGGGCCGGTCTACCTGAGCGACGAGGCCGTCGCCCGCATCGACACGAGACCCGACGAACTGCTGCGTCGAGCCGCGCTCGCCGCGCAGGAATCCACCACCGACCGCGCCGGGGCGGCGCACGGAAGGACCACGACATGAGCGTGTCGACCAGCGCCATCGACCTCACCGGGCAGGTCGCGATCATCACCGGAGCGTCCTCGGGCATCGGCCGCTCGTACGCCCAGGCGCTCGCCGCTGCCGGGGTGCGCACGGTGCTCGTGGGACGCTCCACCGAGCGACTCTCGGGCGTCGCCGACGCCCTGCCGACACCGAGCGTCTTCCTGGCGGGTGACCTCGCCGACCCCGCCGTGTCCGAGCAGGCCGTCGCCCTGGCGCTCGCCGCCTTCGGACGCCTCGACATCGTCCTCGCCAACGCTGGCCTCTACGTCGGCGGTGACGTCGTCGACACCCCGATGACCGCGATCGAGGAGCTCGTCGGCGTCAACGTCCTCGGAGCGATGGCGACGGTTCGCGCAGCGCTGCCGCACCTCGTCGAGCAGGGCGCGGGCGACGTGCTGGTGACGAGCTCGGTGTCCGGGCACCAGGACATCCACTGGGAGCCCGTCTACTCCGCGACGAAACACGCCATGCAGTCGTTCGTCCACACCACCCGGCGGAACCTCGTCGGATCCGGGGTGCGGATGGGCGCGGTCGCCCCCGGCGTGGTGCTCAACGAACTGTGGGGGATCGCCGAGGGGGCCTCAGGCGTGGAGGACCAGATCGCCGCGCGCACCGGCATCCGTTCCGAGGACGTCGCCGAGGCCGTGCTCTTCATGCTCACCAGACCCCGGCACGTCACCATCCGCGACCTCGTCATCCTGCCCACCGACCAGGAGATCTGAGCGACTCGCGTCGCCCGACGACACCTCCACCAGTCCGCCCCGATCGAAGGACCGCACATGTTCTCTGACCTCCACGGCCGCACGGCCGTCATCACCGGCGGGGCCCGCGGGCTCGGCTACTCGATCGCCAGGGCGCTCGCCGCGCAGGGCGTCCAGGTGGCGCTGCTCGACCTCCTGCCGACCGTCCACGAGTCGGCCGAGCGGTTGGCGTCCGAGTACGGCGTCCGCACCTCGGCGCACACGGTCGACGTCACCGACGCCACTGCCGTCGAGGCCGCCTTCGCCGCTGCCGAGGCCGCGCTCGGCGCGCCGTCGCTGCTGGTGACCGCGGCGGGCATCACCATCTGGGGCGACAGTGTCGACGTGCCGGCGGACACCTGGCGGAAGGTGCTCGCCGTGAACCTCGACGGCACTTTCTTCGCCGCGCAGTCCTTCGCCCGTCGTGCCATCACGGCGGGTCGGCCCGCCTCAGCGGTCTTCATCTCGTCGATGTCGGCGTTCATCGTGAACCAGCCGCAGTTCCAGGCCTCGTACAACGCGTCGAAGGCGGCGGTCAGTCACCTCGCGTCGTCACTCGCGGTCGAGTGGGCACCCTCCGGCGTCCGGGTCAACGCGATCGCCCCCGGGTACTTCCTCTCGGACATGACCCGCGAGTTCACCGAGGCGAACCCCGACCTCGCCGCCGAGTGGACCGCGGGCATCCCGGCGGGCCGGATGGGGCAGCCGGAGGACCTCCACGGGCTCGTCCTGCTGCTCGCGTCCGACGCCTCCTCGTACCTCACGGGCCAGAGCCTCGTCATCGACGGCGGCTACACCGCCCTCTGAGCCAGCCCCACCCACCGAACCGTTCGACCCGACCACACCGACCCGAGGACCAGCCATGACGACGACGCCGCCCGAACAGACGCCCGACGACCAGGCCGACCGCGACGCCGTGTGGGGCGCCCGGCGTCGACGCTTCGTCGAGGCCCGATCCGGTGCCGTCGAGCGTGCGTGGGCTCCGCGTGCGGTCCGCATCGACGACGGGCCGTCGACGGGTCGGCGCCAGGTCGAGCTGCGCCATCTCGGCGGACTCGAGGTCACGGTCGAGGTCGACCAGTTCCTCGACCTCGGCGAGGCCTCCTGGAACGGCGAGGTCGTGTCGTTCGTCGCGCCGACGACCGCTCCGCAGGCCGAGAGCTGGGCCCGCCGCTGGCAGGGCGGTCTGCTGACGACATGCGGGCTCACCGCCGTCGGCGTGGCCGCGGAGGCGGACGGCGGGATGCACGGTCGGGCGCATCGCATCCCGGCGACCGTGACCCGCCGCGAGGGGCGATGGACCGCGGCGGGCCGGTACGAGCTCCTCGTCGACGGCCTGCTCCGCGAGGGCGCCGTCTTCCAGCAGAACCTCACGGTGACCCGCAGCATCCGAGCCGAGGTCGGCGTCGCGCGGATCCGTCTGCACGACGTCGTCCGGAACGAGGGGTTCGTCGCCGAGCCGGTGCGCCTGCTCTACCACGTGAACCTCGGCTGGCCGGTACTGCACGGCGGTGCCGTCGTGGCGGCGGAGGCCGACGTCCCCGGCGGGGCGGGGTCCGAACGCCCGGACGCCGGTGGCTGGCGGCGGGTGATCGGCG
>NZ_JACYTW010000111.1:0-5818 GCF_014841395.1 Plantibacter sp. CFBP 13570
GCTGTCGAATCGGCGTCACCGCGGCCCCAGCGCGTGAGCGCGCCCCTCCGGAGGGGCGCGCTCACGCCGCAGACCCGCGCTCGCGTCAGCGCACCGCGCTGGCGCCACACCCCGCCCACACCCGAGACCAGCATGAGAGCGCTCTCAGCAGGCGATAGCATGGGCGTGCACCCAGCCACGAGGAGCTTCGATGACGCACGCCCCCCAGCCCACCACCCGTCCGGCCCTGATCCTGCCGCCGTTCCTCTGGGGTTCCGCCACCGCGGCCGCACAGGTCGAGGGAGCAGCACACGAGGACGGCAAGGAGGACTCCATCTGGGACGCCTTTGCCCGGGTGCCCGGAGCGATCGCCAACGGTGACGACCTCGAGGTCGCCGTCGACCACTACCACCGCACCGCCGGCGACATCGCGATCATGTCCGAGCTGGGCCTCGACGCCTACCGCTTCTCCACGAGCTGGGCGCGCATCAAGCCGGGCGACCGCGACGTCAACCCCGCCGGCCTCGACTTCTACAGTCGCCTCGTCGACCAGCTCCTCGACGCCGGCATCCTCCCCTGGCTCACCCTGTACCACTGGGACCTCCCGCAGGCGCTCGAGGAACAGGGCGGCTGGACGAACCGCGACACCGCCCTGCGCTTCGTCGACTACGCCGAGGCGACCTACGAGGCGCTCGGCGACCGCGTCCGGCACTGGACGACGTTCAACGAACCGTTCTGCTCCTCCTTGCTCGGCTATGCGGTCGGCGTGCACGCACCCGGCCGACGCGACGAGGCCGCCGCACTCGCCGCCATCCACCACCAGCACCTGGCCCACGGCCTGGCGACCACGCGCCTCCGCGAGCTCGGCGCCGAGCAGATCGGCATCACCCTCAACCTGACGAACGCGATCCCGGCGGACCCCACCGACCCGGCCGACGTCGACGCCGCCCGCCGCGTCGACGGCATCATGAACCGCATCTTCCTCGAACCGATCGTCCTCGGTGCGTACCCGGCCGACGTCGCCCAGGACCTCGAGGGCCTCGGCCTCGACACGCTCGTCCACGACGGCGACCTCGAGACCATCTCCGCCCCGATCGACTTCCTCGGCGTCAACCACTACCACGACGACCTCGTGTCGGGTCACCCCGACGACTCCGGCGCCGACGGCGGCCACTCCGGTGCGACCGAGCGCGAGGCCGGTTCGCCGTGGCTCGCCTCACCCGACATCTCCTTCCCGAGCCGTGGACTCCCGCGCACCGCGATGGACTGGGAGGTGCACCCCGCCGGCCTCCGCACCCTGCTCGTCCGGCTCGGCCGCGAGTACCCGACGCTGCCGCCGCTGTACGTCACCGAGAACGGCGCGGCCTACGACGACGTTGTCGCGGAGGACGGCCGCATCCACGACGTCGACCGCGACGCCTTCATCCAGGACCACATCGACCAGGTGGAACTCGCGATCGCCGACGGCGCAGACGTGCGCGGCTACTTCGTCTGGTCACTGCTCGACAACTTCGAGTGGGCGTACGGCTACGACAAGCGGTTCGGCATCGTGCGGGTCGACTACGACACGCAGGAGCGCACGATCAAGGACAGCGGACTCGCGTACGCGCGCCGCCTCGCCGCCTCGCGTGTGGCGCCCGCCGTGGCGGAGCTTCCCTGACGCAGGAACACTCCGGCGTGTCGCGATCGAGGGGCCGCGACACGCCGGTCACCTCCTGAGGAGCGGCACCGGCCACGGACGTCCAGACGCCCGGCGATACACTGCACTCGGCACGCTCACCCGCTCGGAAGGGGACGATGATGCAGTCCGGTCAAGGAGCCCCGACGCTCGAGATGGTGGCGGCACGCGCAGGCGTCTCCCGCGCGACCGTGTCGCGCGTCGTCAACGGCTCGCCGAAGGTCACGGCCGAGGTCGTCGCCGTCGTCAACGAGGCGATCGCCGCGCTCGACTACGTCCCGAACCGCGCCGCCCGGTCGCTGGCCTCCCGCCGCACCCAGGTCATCGCGCTCGTCGTCCCGGAGTCGACCGCCCGGGTGTTCTCGGACCCCTTCTTCGCGTCGGTCGTGCAGGGAGTGGCCCTCGAGCTGGCGGAGACCGACTACACGCTCAACCTCCTCATCGCGAGTGAGGCGAACTCCGAGAAGACCCGCCGATACCTGCTCGGCGGCAACGTCGACGGCGCGCTCGTCGTGTCACACCACAGCGGTGACCACTCGTACACCCGGCTCGGCCAGGAGCTCCCGATCGTGTTCGGAGGTCGCCCCATGGGTGCCGACGTCGTCGACAGCACCTACGTCGACGTCGACAACGTCGAGGGCGCGAGGACCGCTGCCCGTCACCTCATCGAGGCCGGCCGGACGCGGATCGCGACGATCGCGGGCCGACAGGACATGCCGGGTGGTGTCGACCGACTCGCCGGGTGGCGTGCGGAGCTCGAGCTCGCGGGTCTTCCACACGACCTCGTCGAGGTGGGCGACTTCTCCCCGGCCGACGGCGCTGCCGCGATGCGGCGCCTCCTCGCGCGCGGCGTGCCCATCGACGGGCTCTTCGCCGCGAACGACCAGATGGCCGCCGGCGCCTACTCCGTCATCCGTGAAGCCGGCCTGACGATCCCGGGCGACATCGCCGTCGTGGGCTACGACGACGACCGCTACGGCGAGACCGCAGCTCCGCCGCTCACGACCATCGCGCAGTCGCCCGTCGACCTCGGTGCCGAGATGGCGAGGGTGCTCGTCCGTCGCCTCGCCGGCGAGCCGGTCTCGCGCGTCACGATGATGCCGACCCGCCTCGTCCCGCGCGCCTCCGTCTGACCCTCCCCGCCAGCCCGCGAACTGTCACCAGACGACAGTCCCGGGCGCAGCGACTGTGCTGAACTGACAGTTCGCGGCCTAGGAGAGGCGGGCGCGGATGATCTCGATCGCCTGCGGGTTCTCGTCGACGAGGACGTACCGACGGCCGAGCGCCTTCGCGACCGCCCCCGTCGTGCCGCTGCCGGCGAAGAAGTCGAGCACCCAATCGCCCTCGCGGGAGGACGCCTGCACGATGCGACGCAGGATCCCTTCCGGCTTCTGCGTCGGGTAGCCGGTCTTCTCGCGACCGGTCGGCGACACGATCGTGTGCCACCAGACGTCGGTGGGCAGCTTGCCGCGTGCCGCCTTCTCCGCGGTGACGAGCCCGGGCGCCATGTAGGGCTCGCGATCGACGGTCGCGTTGTCGAAGTGGTACCCCTTCGGGTCCTTCACATAGACGAGGATCGTGTCGTGCTTCGTCGGCCAGCGGCTCTGCGCCTTCGCGCCGTAGTCGTAGGCCCAGATGATCTCGTTGAGGAAGCACTCCCGGCCGAAGAGGGCGTCGAGGAGCACCTTCGCGTAGTGCGCCTCGCGGTAGTCGAGGTGGAGGTAGAGGGTGCCGTCGGCGGCCAGGACGCGCCAGGCCTCGACGAGGCGCGGCTCGAGGAAGCCCCAGTAGTCGTCGAAGGCGTCGTCGAAGCGTCGGAGGTCGCCGCGGATGCGCTCGTACGCCTGCCCCTTGAAGCCGGCGAAACGGTTCACCCCCGTCTCGGCCGTCCGCACCGAGGTCGAGGAGTGACGACGCTGCACGCGGCCGGTGTTGAACGGCGGGTCGAGGTAGATGAGCGTGAACGACTCGTCGGGCAGCCGCGCCACGACGTCGAGGTTGTCGCCCTCGAGGACGAGGTCGGGGCCGTCCGGGGTCCATCGCAGCGGCACTTCATCGGCTGCTGCGGCGAGGGACATGTGCCTATTCTGGCAGTCCGCCGCCCGCACACCCGGGAAGGAACGATCGGCCCCGCGCGTTGTACCGCGTATGACCACGGAGTTCGCCAACGAGACCGATGCCCAGCGCTACACCATGCACGTCGACGGCCAGCTGGTGAGCGTCGTCGACTACCGGATCTCGGGCGACTCGATCTCGTTCCCCCGCACCTTCACGACGCCGCCGTTCCGCGGCAAGGGGTACGCGGGCGAACTCGTCGCCTACGCGGTCGACGACGTCGAGCAGCACAGCAAGCGGCGCATCGTGCCGATGTGCTGGTACGTGGGCGAGTGGTTCGACGCGCACCCCGAGCGTCAGGACCTCCTCACCCGCTCAGCCGGCTAGCCACCAGCGCGTCACCCACCGGCCACCTGGCGGTTACGCGCGGGGACTAGCGTCCCGACCATGCAGCAGCTCGTCTCGCACTACGCCCCGCCGCCCGCACTCGACCAGGTCGACGGCTACCAGGTGGTCGACGTCGACGACGACGACCCCATCCTGCTCGACGCCGCCGGCAGCCACATCGACACGTGGCGCGAGGGCTACCCGTACGCCGAGCGCATGTCGCGAGAGCAGTACGAGAGCGACAAGCGACTGCTCCAGATCGAGCTGCTGAAGCTGCAGAACTGGATCAAGGCGAACGACCGTCGGCTGGTCGTCGTGTTCGAGGGACGCGACGCGGCCGGCAAGGGCGGCACGATCAAACGCTTCACGGAGCACCTCAACCCGCGCGGCGCCCGCGTCGTCGCACTCGAGAAGCCGACCACCCGCGAGTCCACGCAGTGGTACTTCCAGCGCTACGTCCAGCACCTGCCGGCCGCCGGCGAGATCGTGCTGTTCGACCGGTCCTGGTACAACCGGGCGGGCGTCGAACGCGTGATGGGGTTCTGCACCCCGGCGCAGTACGACGAGTTCATGCGCCAGGCCCCGCTGTTCGAACAGATGCTCGTCGGCGACGGCGTCGACCTCGTGAAGTTCTGGTTCTCCGTCTCCGCCGACGAGCAGCGCACGCGCTTCGCGATCCGCCAGGTCGACCCGGTGCGACAGTGGAAGCTCTCCCCGATGGACCTGGCCTCCCTCGACAAGTGGGGCGACTACACCCGCGCGAAGGAGGCGATGCTCGAGGCGACGGACACGGCCGACGCCCCGTGGACGATCGTCAAGAGCAACGACAAGAAGCGCGCCAGGGTCGAGGCGATGCGGCACGTGCTGCACCGCTTCGACTACGACAACAAGGACCACGAGGTCGTGGGCACGCCCGACACCAACATCGTGGGGCCCGCCGCCTCGGTCTACGAGCGCGGCGAGCGCAACGTCGGCGACTGAACCGGACGCCGGGCCGCAGCGCCCGCTATCCTCTGGATCATGCAGCCGAAACCGTCACCGTTGCGACGCCTCACCTCGTCGAGCGCGATCTACGGCACCGTCGTCTACGCCGGCCTCGTCGGCGCGTCGAGCGTGTACGAGGAGGACGACGTCGAGCAGGTGCTCATCACGAGTGCGCTGACCCTCATCGTGTTCTGGCTCGCGCACGTCTACTCGGCCGCCCTCGCGCACCACGGTGACGACCGGCACGAGGCGCTGGTGACGCTCGGAGCGTCGATCAGGCACGGGTTCCAGGAGTCGTCCGGGATGCTCCTGTCCGCCGTCCTCCCGACGATCCCGCTCGTGTTCGGCGTCGCCGGTGTGCTCAGCCATGAGCACGCCGTGATCCTGGCGTTGCAGGTGTCCACGCTGATGCTCTTCGTGCTCGGCTGCGCGGCCTTCGTGGTGCGCGGGTCACGCTGGTGGTGGTGTCTCCTCGGCGGCGTCGCGACGGCCCTGTTCGGGATCGTGATCATCCTGCTCGAGGCCGGCACCCACTAGACCGGCCCGAGACGGGTCCCGAACGGCTGGTGTCGAGCGTCCGGGGCCGACCGTTCGGGACCCCTCGCGAGCTCAGCGGCGGGCGGCGAGCGCTTTCGCGGACTGCTGCGCGGCGCGACGGACCTCGCGGTCGGGGTCGCGGAGGAGCGCCTCGAGGAGCGGCTTGGCGTCGTCACCACCGACGACGGCGAGCGCCCG
>NZ_JACYTW010000112.1:0-5801 GCF_014841395.1 Plantibacter sp. CFBP 13570
TGGCCGACTCGGTGGCCGCACGCGAGGCGCGCTCCGGTGCCGAGCTGAGCGCTGCCCGGCGGGCGTCCCGTCGCGTCTGTTCCGCTGCGAGCTCGGCGAGCCGTTCGTCGACGGTCGCGAGCTCCTCGGCGAGTGCTGCGAGCGCGAGTTCCCGGTCGGCGTCGGCGGCTTCGAGGACGAGCACGGCCGCCATCGACGCCCGCTCGACGGTGAGGGATTCGCGGCGCGCGGTGACGGACGCGTCGTCGAGTGCGACGATCGCCTCGTCGGCCTGCTCCTCCATCGCGGCGAGCGACGCGATGGCGTCCTCGAGCGCCACCGATGCCGTGGCCGCTCCGGCGAGAGCGGACGCGACGGTGTCCGCCCGAGCCGCTGCCGCGATCCGTTCGGAGAGCCGCGCGACCGGTTCGTCGTCCACCGAGAGCAGCTCACGCTCGGTCAGCAGCTCCGCGCGACGTTCGATGGACGCGAGCAGCGTCTGGGCCGCGGCGTGTTCGGTGCGGACGCCCTCCAGGGCGACCCGCGCCTCGCCAGCGGTCGAGGCGTCGGCTGCGGCGTGGCGCTCGAGGACGGCGACGATGCGGGTGGCGTCACCGACGAGGTCTTCGGAATCGGGTTCGAGCGGGACCGCGAGGGTCGCGATGTCCGGTTCGGGCTCGCCATCCGCGACGTCCGGGTGGAGGTCGGGCTCCGCAGCCGACGGATCACCGGCAGTCGCGGTATCGCCTGGCTCGGCATCGACTGTCGAGGCGGCGTCCATCCCGGCCGGGGTGTCCGTTCCCCTGCCCGCGACGAGTTCCCGTGCGTCGTCGAGTTCGGCCGCTCCCGCGAACCGGGAGATCGCGCGGCCCAGCGCCTCTCGTGCGCCTTCGATGTCTCGCTGGGCCTGCCGTCGCCGCTCGACGAGGTGCTTGGTGACCCGCTCGTAGTGCTCCGTCCCGAACAGGGACCGGAGCAGTTCGCTGCGCTCCTCACCGCCGGCGGCGAGGAACTTCGCGAACTCGCCCTGCGGGAGGACGATCGTCTGGACGAACTGCTCCCGGGAGAGACCGACGATCCGGCTGATCTCGGGACCGATCTCCTGCGCGCGGGTCGACAGGGTCTCTCCGGCCAGTGCGTCGGGGTCGGTCAGGCGGACGAGGGTGGCGCTCGCCTGCTGCGGAGTGAACCCGGCACCGCGCTGCTTCGGCCGCTGGTAGGCCGGTGTCCGCCGCACCCGGTACACGCCGGATCCGGTCTCGAACACGAGTTCCACGAACGGTTCCGTCCCGGGCTGCGCGTGGTGCGAGTGGAGGCGGTCCTTGCTGGCTCCGGTACCGGCGAGTTCGCCGTACAGCCCGAACACGATGGCGTCGATGATCGTGGACTTGCCGGCGCCGGTCGGTCCCTCCAGGAGGAACAGACCAGCCCGCCCGAGTTCGACGAAGTCGATGGTGTGCTCACCGGCGTACGGCCCGATGGCCTGCAGCGTGAGTCGGTGCAGTCGCATCAGGCGCTCACCTCCGTGGCGAGTGCGGCCTCGTTCGCCGCCGCGATGAGCTCTCGCTCCCGGGTCGTCGCCGGTGCACCCGTCGCGTACTCGATGAACTCGGCGGTGACCTCGACCGGGTCGGAGACCGCCGTGACAGCTGCGGCGCGCGCCTCCTCGGAGCGGTTCGCCGGCGCGTGCGACCAGACGAGCAGGTGCGGGAAGCGCCGGGTCAGCGTCGCGTACAGCTCCGGTGGACGCACGTCGTCGGTGACCGTGGCGCGCACCCAGGCGTCGACGGCGTCGTCTCCCGCGGGGCCCTGCAGCTCTGCGAGGGTTCCGGTGACGTCGACGAGCCGACGCGGCACCGGCGCCGGCAGCAGCTCCAGGTGCACGGAGCCGTCGACGGCGAGGTCGACCAGCACGCTCGACTTCACCTGGTTGCGTTCGGAGAAGGAGTAGGCGAGCGGCGACCCGGAGTACCGCATGCGGTCGACGCCCGACGCGGCCCCGACGCGCTGCGCACCGTGGAGATGGCCGAGCGCGACGTAGTCGAAGTCGTCGAACAGCTGGGCGGGCACCGCATCGACCCCGCCGATCCGGATGTCGCGTTCGCTGTCGCTCGCGAGACCGCCGATGACGAAGGCGTGCGCAGCCACGACCGATCGGACCGCTCCATGCTCGCGACGCTGCGCGAGATCGGCTCGGACGCTTGCGAGGGCTGCACCCATGACGGCGGCGTGCGACCGTGCGAGCGGCTGGTCGTCCGGGGCGAGCACCCCTCGCGCGGTGTCGGGGTCGAGGTAGGGCAGCGGGTAGAAGGCGACGGGCCCGTGCTCGTCGTCCACCAGTACCGGTTCGCCGACCCGAGCGAGGTCGGCTCTGATGTCGATCCCGTCGCGCAGCATGGCGGCGCTGAATCCGAGCCGGATGGCCGAATCGTGGTTGCCCGGAGCGAGGATGACCCGGGTGCGGCCCGCCAGCCGCCCGAGCGACTCCGACAGCAGCGTCACCGCTTCGACCGGGGGGATGGCGCGGTCGTAGATGTCGCCGGCGACGAGGAGGACGTCGACCTCGTTGTCCACGACCGTCTGCTCGAGGTGCGCGAGGAAGTCGCGTTGGAAGGGGAGCAGGTCGACCCCGTGCAGCGAACGGCCGAGGTGCCAGTCCGAGGTGTGGAGGATCCGCATGACAGCAATGCTAGGCCGAGCCGCCGACACCTCGCCGCGCCCCGGACGGCACCCGGACGAACGACAGCAGGGCGTCACTCTCGCGACGCCCTGCTGTGTGGTCTGGACCGACGGAGTGTCTCCGCGGTCCGAGTCCGTGCGGGCTCGCGCCCGCGACGACTTACTTGACGGAAGCCTTGAGCTTCGAGCCGGCGGTCACCTTGACGCGCTTGCCGGCCGGGATCTGGATCTCGGCGCCGGTCTGCGGGTTGCGGCCCGTGCGAGCGGCGGTGTCGGTCTGCTCGAAGGCGATCCAACCCGGGATCGAGACCTTGCCGCCCGTGGCGACGGTCTCAGCGACGGTGGTGAACAGCGCGTCGACAACGCTGCCGACGGTCGCCTGGCTCTGGCCGGTCGATGCGGCGATGGCGGCGACGAGTTCGGTCTTGTTCAAATTTGCCATTGTGAGGGTCCTCCTCGGACGTTGCTGCAACGTACAGCTGATGTGTTGGTAGCGAAGGTGTCGCTGATACGGCACCAACTGGTCGGTGTGACCGCCTCGAATGTAGCAGCAATCCGCGAGATTTCGCGGATTTCTCCGCTCTACGCGGACAATCGGGCCTGCGTGTCGGTCGTTTCCCAGCTGGGAGGCGTCGGTGCGAGCGCTCAGCGGACCCCGATGACGCTGTGCCCGGCAGCTCGCGACAGCAACCACGCCTCGATCGTCGGGAAGAGAGTCAGGACGGCGATCGCGAGGAACGCGAACTGATACGGCAGCAGCTGGCCGCCACCGACCCCGTCCTCGAGGGAGAATCCGGTCGTCAGCAGGATCGCCCCCACGGCGACACCGAAGCCGCTCGCGACCTGTTGCAGCGTCGAGTTGAGCGTGTTCGCCCGAGACATCGCAGCGGGTTCGACGTCGGCGAACGTGATGGTGTTGTATGCCGTGAAGCCGATCGACCGGGCGACCCCGCTGACGAAGAGCAGCAGTGCCATCAGCACGATCGACGTGTCGGCGGTGAGGAACGCCATCCCGGCCATGCACAGGACCCCGATCAGGTTCGACGACACGAGCACCAGACGGAATCCGAACCGCCGCAACATCCAGGTCGTCGCCGGCTTGATCGCGAGGTTGCCAGCGAAGAGGAAGAGCACCATCGAACCCGCCTGCACCGGAGTCCAGCCGAAGGCGTCCTGGAACAGCAGCGGCAGGAGGAAGGGGACGGCACTGATCGTGAGCCGATAGACGCTGCCGCCGGCGTTGGCCAGCCGGAAGGTCTCGATCCGCAGCGACCGGAGGTCGACGAACGGGTGGGGCGCGCGGAACAGGTGTCGGATCGCGAGGGCGAGCAGAACGATGCCCGCTACGAGCGACCCGATGAACCACCGTGCATCGAACCCGGCGCCGGACACCAGGGACGCCGCCACGAGGAGCGACGCGAGCCCGACGCAGGCGAGCGACAGGCCGAGCCAGTCGAGCGGAGGCACCTCGTCGGCGGCGAAGTCGGGGACGATGCGGAGCGCCACGATGAACGCGACGACACCGATCGGCACGTTGATGAGGAAGATCCAGTGCCAGGAGGCGTACTGGGTGATCACCCCACCGAGGAACGGCGCGATGATCGGGGCGGCGAGGGCCGGCCACGTCAGGAGGGCGATGGCCTGGATCAACCGCTCCTTGGGCGTCACCCGGAGCACGGCCAGCCGGCCGACCGGCACCATCAACGCCCCGCCGACGCCCTGGAGCACCCGGAAGCCGACGAGCATCGGCAGGCTCGAGCTCAACGCACACAGCACGGAGGCGATCGTGAACACCGCGATCGCCAGCGCGAAGATGCGCTTGGCGCCGAACCGGTCCGTCAGCCAACCGCTGACGGGGATGAGGACGGCCACCGTGAGCAGGAATGCGGTGACGGCGAGCCCGACGGCGGTCGACGAGGTCCCGAGGTCGCGCGCGATGCTCGGTGCGGCGGTGGTGAGGATGGTCCCGTCGAGGTTCTCCATGAAGAAGCAGCCGGCGACCAGGAGGGCGATTGCTCGTTGCGTGCGGACGTCCAGCAGCGCCTCCTCGGTGGATGTGGGAATCGTTCGATCCTTGCAGCTGTCGCCGACAACGCGAAAGGGCCGCCCGCGATGCGGACGGCCCTTTCGGTGTTGCGATGCTGTGTCAGCGGAATGTGAGCTCCGACTGAGCGGGTGTTACCAGCTCGACTTGCGGACGCCGGGCAGTTCGCCCTTGTGCGCCATGTCGCGGAAGCGAACGCGGCTGATGCCGAACTTCGAGAGGTTGCCTCGCGGGCGACCGTCGATCGCGTCGCGGTTGCGGAGGCGAACCGGCGAAGCGTTGCGAGGGAGCTTCTGGAGGCCGAGGCGAGCTGCTTCACGCGACTCGTCGGTCCCGGCGGGGTCGACGAGGGCCTTCTTCAGCTCGGCGCGCTTCGTGGCGTAGCGGTCGACGATAACCTTGCGCTGCTCGTTACGGGCGATCTTGCTCTTCTTAGCCATGTTTAGCGCTCCTCTCGGAATTCAACGTGCTTGCGCACTACGGGGTCGTACTTCTTGAGCACGAGACGGTCTGGGTTGTTGCGACGGTTCTTCTTGGTCACGTACGTGTAACCGGTACCAGCCGTCGAACGGAGCTTGATGATTGGACGGACGTCCTGCTGCTTAGCCATTAGATCTTCACCCCACGAGCGAGAATGTCCTTGACGACGGATTCGATGCCACGGGCGTCGATCACCTTGATGCCCTTGGCGGACACCTTCAGGGTGACGTTACGACGCAGCGAGGGCACGTAGTAGGTCTTCTTCTGCACGTTCGGGTCGAAGCGGCGCTTCGTGCGACGGTGCGAGTGCGAGATGTTGTGACCGAAGCCGGGAACGGCTCCTGTCACCTGGCACACTGCTGCCATAGTAGTTTCTCCTTCATTACCGCAGGGCGACTGCCCTGCCCAAGATCTCTTGTCGGCGTGCGCGATCCCGGTCTGCGTAAGCGGTGGGGATCGTGGACACGATGTGGACATGGAGCGTCCACACCAAGGGTCAAGCGTACGCTGTGACCAGGCGTTTTGCAAATTCTTGTTTCTCGTACTTAACGCAAAATGGCCACCCAAGAACCTTGGGTGGCCATTTCAACGAAGAAGTCCGGCGGTGTCCTACTCTCCC
>NZ_JACYTW010000113.1:0-5615 GCF_014841395.1 Plantibacter sp. CFBP 13570
CGGTGCGGTGACGCGAGCGCCGCGGAATCGGCGTGGGCGCGCCCCGGGCGCGTGAGCGCGACCCTCTGGAGACCCGCGCTCACGCGGCTGGGCCGCGCTCGCGTCAGCGCACCGCGCTGGCAGCAACCCACACCGACGGGTTTCGTGAAAACCTATTGACCACTCGGGTTTCGCGCATATACTCAAAGCCGTGCAGTGATCGGTTTCCCGATCCTGCCAGGACAGCACCACCCGCGGGCCAGAGCCGGTCCGCAGCTCAGCGTTGAGAGGAACTCGGATGTCCAACCCGCCCCGCCGCCCCAAACCCACCGGCCAGCGTGCCTCGAGCGGCCCCTACGTCAGCCTCGTCACCGGCCCCTCAGGGCCCACGGAACGGGCGTCGAAACGGGTCGTCACCACCATGGCGCTCGCCCAGTTCGGTCTGTTCGTCGCCCTGCTCGCCCCGGTCACCGTGAGCCTGGCCCTCAAGACGCAGCAGCTCGTCCCGGGTGACCAGGCGGCGGTCGTCAACGGCAACGTCCTCTCCATCGCCGCCCTGTTCGCCCTCGTCGCGAACCCGGTGATCGGCCGCCTGTCCGACATCACGCTCTCGCGCTTCGGCCGCCGCCGCCCATGGATGTTCCTCGGCGCGATCGGCTTCGTCGCGTCGCTCACGATCGTCGCCCTCGCGCCGAACGTCCCCGTCCTCATCGCCGGGTGGTGCCTCGCCCAGCTGACTGGCAACGCCATCCTCGGCCCGCTGCTCGCGACCATCGCCGACCAGGTCCCGCCGGAACAGCGCGGGAGCGTGTCCGCGAACGTGGGGGTCATGCAGAACGTCGGCATCCTCGCGGCGGCCTTCGTGGCCAGCTGGTTCGTCACCGACATGCTGCTCCTCTTCGTCGCCCCGGCGGTCTTCGCGCTCATCACCGTGTGGCTGTACTGCTTCGTCCTGCCGGACCGCGCGATCACGACCCGACCGGACGTCGGCGGATGGAAGGGTCTGCTCTTCACCTTCTGGGTGAACCCGCTCAAGCACCCGGACTTCGGCTGGGTCTGGCTGTCGCGGTTCCTCCTGACGCTCGCGTCGTTCCTCTTCGTCGCGTTCCGCCTGTTCTTCCTGCAGGAGGAGGTCGGGCTGTCGCAGCAGGGCGCGGTCGACACCCTGACCATGGGTGTGCTGATCTACACGATCGCGCTCGTCGTCACCGCGAAGCTCGGCGGTTGGCTGTCGGACCGGATGCTCAACCGCAAGGTGTTCGTCATCGGGTCGACGGCGGTCTTCGCGCTCGGGCTCGTGCTGCTCGCCCACACCACGACGGTGCCCATGTTCTACGTCGTCGAGGCGATCATGGGAGCGGCGTACGGCGTGTACGTCGCGGTGGACACCGCCCTCGTCGTGGACGTCCTGCCGAACCCGGACGACGCGGCGAAGGACCTCGGTGTCCTCAACATCGCAAACGCCCTGCCGCAGTCGCTCGCCGGCGCGGTGGGTGCGTTCCTCCTCGGACTCGGCGCGGTCGGCAACAACTACACGGCCCTGTTCTGGGGCGCCGGAGTGATCGCCGTGCTCGGCGCGCTGACGATCCTGCCGGTCCGACACCGCATGACCCGGAACGCCGACGGGACCATCACCGGATCGATCGCGACCCGTGGGTGACCCCGGTCACGCCTCCCGCACCCCGATCACCAGCTCCACTCCATCACCCAGCGACGCCAAGGACGGCGTCAGAACGGACGGCAACACCATGACCGCACCAGCGCTCTCCGTGCAGCTCTACAGCATCAAGGAGCACCTCGACCAGGGACTCGACGACGCCCTCGCCCGACTCGCCGGCATGGGTCTGCGCGACGTCGAGGCCTTCGACTTCGTCTCTCGTGCGCCCGCGCTCCGTGAGGCCTTCGACCGCCACGGGCTCGCCGCCCGTACCGGGCACGCCACGCTCCTCTCCGACGAGATCCGCTTCGGCGACCAGGTCATGCCGGTCGCCCCACCGGAGGAGGTCTTCGCGGCCGCGAAGGCCCTCGGCCTCGAGATCATCATCGACGCGTTCGTGAGCCCCGATCGCTGGCTCGACGAAGCCGCCGTCGCCGACACGGCGTCCCGCCTGAACGCCGCAGCGGAGCGCGCCGCCGACCACGGTCTCCGCGTCGGCTACCACAACCACTCCCAGGAGTTCGTCGCATCGTTCGGCGGACGCAGCGCGTTCGAGGTCTTCGCCGATCAGCTGCGTGACGACGTCGCGCTCGAGGTCGACCTGTTCTGGGCGGCGACCGCCGGTCAGGACGTCCCCGCGCTGCTCGGCCGCCTCGGCGACCGCGTCCAGGCGCTCCACGTCAAGGACGGCCTGCTGCCCGCCGACCCGTTCGCCCCCGGCGCCGCGCCCTTCGTGCCGACGAGTCTCGACCAGCGACCGTTCGGGCAGGGCGAGGTCCCGCTGCGCGAGTCGCTCGCCGCAGCGCCCTCGGCCCGGTTCGCGATCATCGAGTTCGACCACTACGGCGCCGGCGACATCTTCGACGGTGTGCAGGCGAGCGTCGACGCGCTCGTCGCCGAACAGCTCGTCTCGACCGAAGCGGTGGTCCGCTGATGCCCGCGGCAGCGCACGGCACGGCGCCCGCGGCAGCGCAGGGCACGACGGCACGCGCTCCGCAGGGCAGCGGCCCGGTCGGCGTCGGGTTCATCGGCACCGGCATGATCAGCGACACCTACCTCGAGCACCTCACCTCGTTCCCCGACGTCCACGTCGTGATCCTCGGCGACCTCGACGTCGACCGCGCGAAGGCCCAGGCCGAGAAGTGGGGCGTCGGCGAGTGGGGGACCGCCGACGACGTCCTCGCACACCCGGACGTCGAGCTCGTCGTGAACCTCACGATCCCCGCCGTCCACGCGCAGGTCGCCTCGCAGGTGCTCGCCGCCGGCAAGCACGTGTGGACGGAGAAGCCGATCAGCGTCGACCGTGCGAGCGGGCTCGCGCTCCTCGAGCAGGCCGACGCCGCGGGACTCCTCGTCGGCATCGCGCCGGACACGGTGCTCGGCCCGGGCGTCCAGTCCGCGCGTCGCGCCATCGCCCGCGGTGACATCGGTCAGCCGCTCACCGCCCAGACCGTCATGCAGTACGCGGGGCCGGACATCTTCCACCCGAACCCGGAGTTCCTGTTCGCGAAGGGTGGCGGGCCGCTGTTCGACATGGGGCCGTACTACCTGACGACGCTCGTGCAGGTGTTCGGTTCGGTCGCCTCGGTGTCGGCTGCGGGCTCCCGTGGGCGTGCGACGCGGACGATCCAGCAGGGCGACCGCGTCGGCACCGAGTTCGCCGTCGAGGTGCCGACGCACGTCAGCGCCATCGCCCGCTTCGTGGACGGCGGCGTGAGCCAGAGCGTCTTCAGCTTCGAGTCACCGCTCGCGAAGATGGGCGTCGTCGAGATCACCGGCACCGAGGGGACGCTCGTGATCCCCGACCCGAACATGTTCACGGGCGAGGTGCGGATCACTCGCACGGCGCCCATCGAGCGGATGCAGCAGGACCCGGAGTGGGAGATCGTGCCGACCGAGGGCGTCCTCGCCGGCCGCGGCACCGGGGTCCTCGACCTCGCCCGGGCGATCCGTTCCGGCGGCACGCCGCTCGCTTCGGGCGCGCTCGGCTTCCACGTGCTCGACACGCTCGTCTCGATCGACGAGTCCGTGGTGTCCGGTCAGACCGTCGACGTGGCGAGCCGGGTCGCGTCGGTCCCGCTCGTCGCGGAGGACTGGGACCCGTTCGCCGCAACACTCTGAGCGCGGTGAGCCGAGCGGCCACGAGCAGAACAGAACCGAGCAGCATCGGACCAGGCTGAGCAAGCCCCCGGTGGTGTCCGTCGCCCCACGTACGCTGAGGCGATGGACACCACCGGCCCGAGCGCCGCCGAGCACGACGACGAAGCGACCACCGGCCGACGACGATGGATCCTCACCGGCCAGCTCGGCCCGGCGTTCGACGACGGCGGACCGATCCTGCTCATCGAATCGAAGTCCACCTTCACGAAGCGACCGATGCACCGGGCGAAGGCGCACCTCTTCCTCTCGGCCATCCGACATCGTGCGGCGGAACTCGGCGACCGGGCGGAGTTCCACCAGGTCGACCGCTACGAGGAGGTCGTCGAGGTCGGCGCCGACCTCGAGGTGATCGACCCACCCTCGTGGACGGCTCGGCGCTTCGTCCGCGAGCGCGGCCTCCGGGTGCTCCCGAGCCGCGGCTTCGTGACCTCGGAACCGGACTTCGCGGCCTGGGCGTCGACGCGGGACGGCAAGCGGCTCCTCCTGGAGGACTTCTACCGCACGGTGCGGGAGCGGACCGGGATCCTCATGCGCGGCGACCAGCCGGAGGGCGGCCGCTGGAACTACGACCACGACAACCGGAACCCGCCGCCGAAGGGAGCCGCCCGGCTCGGTCTGCCCGAACCGCTCTGGCCCGAGGAGGACGACATCGACGCGGAGGTCCGGGAGGACCTCGACCGGTGGCAGCGCGACGGACTGGTCCAGCTGGTCGGTGATGACGGGCCCCGACGCTTCGCGGCCACGGCGGCCGAGGCGGAGGCGGCGCTCGCGGACTTCATCGAGACGAGGCTCGGCGACTTCGGCCCGTTCGAGGACGCCATGCTCGGCGGCGACTGGACGATGGCGCACTCCCTGCTGAGCGCGCCGCTCAACCTCGGCCTGCTCGACCCGCGCGACGCCGTCGAGACCGTGGTCGCCGAGTACCACGCCGGTCGTGCACCGCTGTCGAGCGTCGAGGGCTTCACCCGCCAGATCATCGGCTGGCGCGACTACGTCTGGCATCTCTACTGGCACCTCGGCGAGCCGTACCGGACGAGTCACAACGCCCTCGGAGCACACGAGCCGCTCCCGCGCCAGTTCCGCGAACTCGACGCCGCCGCCATCCAGTCCAACTGTCTCCGCGAGACGATCGACGGGATGCGTCGCCACGGTTGGGCGCATCACATCCAGCGGCTCATGGTGCTCGGCAACTGGGCCCTGCAGCATGGATACGACCCGGTCGCACTCAACGACTGGTTCATCGACATGTTCGTCGACGGCACCCCCTGGGTGATGCCCGCGAACGTCATCGGCATGTCGCAGCACGCGGACGGCGGCATCGTCGCGACGAAGCCCTACGCCTCGGGTGGCGCGTACATCGACAAGATGTCCGACTACTGCGGTGGGTGCGCCTTCAATCCCAAGGTGCGGCTGGGCGAGGACGCCTGCCCCTTCACCGCCGGGTACTGGGCCTTCCTCGACCGCGTGGAACCGCGCATCCGGCACAACACCCGCATGGCACAACCGCTGGCCGGGATGCGCCGACTGTCCGACCTGCGCGCCGTCGTCGACCAGGAGCACACCCGCGAACAGTGGTGATCGGAGCAGTCGTCCAGCCCTCGCACGACCCCTCGACCGGTGGGGAACGCGTCGCTAGGCTCGGCACATGACGCCCAGTGATGCAGCATCCGACCCGCAGATCGCCGCACTCCAGGCTGCCGCCGCCCAAGCCCAGGCCGAGCTCGAAGCCGCCCAGGCGCAGGCGGCACTCGCCGCAGCCAAAGTGAAGGCGGCCGAGGCGGCAGCGGCGCTCGCCGGGGCCGGGATCACGGCGTCGGGC
>NZ_JACYTW010000114.1:0-5297 GCF_014841395.1 Plantibacter sp. CFBP 13570
CGCGTCGGCGCGGGCCAGCGCCGCCGTTCCGCGGCCGATCTGCGCCCGGTCCCAGCGCTCGCGGTGTTGGTCGGCGAGCAGGATCGCGGAGCCGTCGGGTGCGACACGGGCGGCGAAGCGTGAGGCCTGGAACTCCATGAGCGCGACGAGCGCGTGCGCCTCCGGCTCGCGGGGGACGAGCGCGACCAACCGTCGGCCCAGCCGCAGCGCCTCGTTCGCGAGCTCGGCGCGGATCCAGGTCGGTCCGCTCGTCGCCGCGTACCCCTCGGTGAAGAGCAGGTAGACGACGCCGAGGACGGCCGACAGGCGCCGGGGCCACTCGGCCGGGTCCGGCGCCTCGAAGTGGACGTTCGCCGCGGCGAGCGTCTTCTTGGCGCGGGTGATCCTCGCCTGCACCGTCGGCACCGGGACGAGGAGCATCCGGGCGATCTCCTGGGTGGTGAGCCCGCTGACGACCCGCAGCGTCAGCGCCACCTGCGACTCCCGCGACAGCACCGGGTGGCAGGCGGTGAAGACGAGACGCAGGACGTCGTCCCCGATCGGCTCCCAGTCGAGGTCGCTCGCCTGCTCAAGATCCCGGGCGAGCGACCGGTACCGCTCGTCCAATGCCGCCCGGCGTCGCCAACCGTCGATCGCGCGACGCTTCGCCACCATCGTCAGCCACGCACCCGGGTTGCGCGGCACGCCGTCGCGCGGCCACTGCTCGAGGGCCTCCAGCAGTGCCTCCTGGGCGAGATCCTCCGCCAGACCGAGGTCGCCGGTCAGCTTCGTGAGGGTGGCGACGATCTGCGCGCTCTCGATCCGCCAGACGCTGTCGACCACGCGGCGGGCGGCCTCGTCGCCGTCCGCCGCGCCGGTGTCGGTCAGGTCGGCGTCGGTCATGTCCGTCTCGCGTCGGTCGTGCTCAGGCCGGGTCGGCCGCGGGCTTCGCCACGCCTTCCTGCGCCCGCCAGTCCTTCTCCTTCTGGAGGTACTCGTTGTCGGCGTGGTCGGCGAAGTCCGTCTCGTCGGTCACGCGGCGCACCTCGATCTTGTTGCCGGGGCCGAGCGGCGCACGGCCGGCCCACTCGATGGCCTCCTCGCGGGTGGCGACCTCGATGGTCCAGAACCCGTTGAAGAGTTCGTGGAGTTCGCCGTAGGGGCCGTCGGTGACGATCGGGGCCTCGGTCGTGAACTCGACGACGGCACCCTGTGCGGCGTCGGTGAGGCCGTCACCGCCGACCATCACGCCGGCGTTGATCATCGACTCGTTGTAGGCGCCCATCGCGTTGATGACCGCTTCGAAGTCCATGTCCTCGAGCTTCTCGACGGACCCGCTGTTGCGCATGATGAGCATGTATTTCGACATCGTCTTCTCCTGTCGTCAGGGGCGCTGATCGCCCGCCTCACTCTGACGTCGAACGGCGAACACGGAAATCGACATCGCGGTCAGAATATCCTCGGCGGGTGCCTGATGGGGAGGGTGAACGGATCGCGGCGGCCAGGTGTCCGGCGGGAGAACAGCGGCGGACGGAAGTCGCGATTCACAGCCCAGGCAACAACTGTGGGTTGATACTGAGTCCATGGCAACTGAGATCGACCACGAAGAGATCATCCGTCAGCTCACTGCGAAGCTGAGCGAGAAGTACTCGGGGGTCGATTCCGCTCGGATCGGCGAACTCGTGCGCGAAGAGGTCAGCGCGCTCGCCGAGCGTCCGGTCCAGGATTACGTGACCGTCCTCGCCGAACGCGCGGTCAAGAAGTCCCTGAAGCGCTCCGAGAAGTAACGGTCCCGCCACCGGTCGGACTACGGCCGGTCGGGTCTGCTCGTCAGCGCCTCGATCGAGACCACGATCACGATGCAGATGACGAGCACGGTGAACACGTTCGGGTTCAAGGTCAACGCGTAGACCACGACGGCGATCAGGGTGAGGACGCCGATGATGACGATCGCGCGGCATGGTGATCTCCGCCTCGTCCGGTCCAGGTCTGCCATGGTGCCCCCTCGCTGATGGTCGGTCGAATCTCCAGACTATGAGTACCCCGACGACCCGCACATCCAGTCTCTGTCGATAGACTCGCCTCGGGTACTTTTGTCGACGAGTCGACAGAAGCGGTTCCGTGCCGTGGGAGACACGCGGGGAAGCGCCCGTCGGTGCCCGCCCGAAGCTACGAAGGAGTACCCATGAGCGCACCGTCCGTGCAGCTGTACACCGTCCGCGACGCCATCGCCGAAGACCTGCAGGGCGCCGTCGCCCGCATCGCCGAGATCGGTTTCACGAAGGTCGAGCCCTACGCGTTCGTCGAGCGCGCGGCCGAGTTCGAGACCGCCTTCGCCGCCGCTGGTGTCACGGCCCCGTCCGGCCACGCGCCTGTCATCGACGCCGCCGACCCGGCGGTCGCATTCGACGCGGCCTCGCGGCTCGGGATCGGGACGGTCATCGACCCGTTCATCCCCACCGATCGCTGGCAGACCGCTGACGACGCGGCACGTCTCGCCGAGCGCGTCAACGAGCTCGCCGTCCAAGCAGCGGCGTCCGGCCTGAAGTTCGGTTACCACAACCACAACTGGGAGTTCTCGACCCACGTCGACGGGCGCCCGATCTTCGAGCTGTTCGTCGAGCAGCTGTCGCCCGAGGTCGTCCTCGAGATCGACACCTTCTGGTCGACGGTCGGCGGTGCCGACACCCCGGCGTTCCTCCGTTCGCTCGGTGACCGCGTGCAGTTCCTGCACATCAAGGACGGCATCATCTCCGGTGACATCGCCACCGCACTGCCGAGCAGCGAGAGTGCGCTCGTCGTGCCCGACGCGCTCGCTCAGGCGTTCGCGAACCAGCAGCCCGCGGGTCAGGGCCAGGTCGACATCCCGGCGATCCTCGCTGCCGCACCGCACGCGACCCGCGTCGTGGAGTTCGACGGCTACAGCAAGGAGATCTTCGGCGGCGTCGCCGAGTCCTACGCCTGGCTCGCCGAGAACGACAAGTAGGCGCGCCCTCCGACAGGCTCAGTGACCGGGACACCCGTTCCCTGAGCTGCGCCGCACTGAGCCTGTCGAGGTGTCGAAGGGCCCACGGGGAGTCGTTCTGTGGCCGTGGACGTGTGCTCGGGGGCACTTCGACAAGCTCAGTGACCGAAGTTGGCTCAGTCACCGAGGTCGGCTCAGTGGCCGAGGTCGGCTCGGTGAGCGGGGCGCCCGTTCCCTGAGCCTGTCGAAGGGCCTACGGGGAGTCGTTCTGTGGCCGTGGACGTGTGCTCGGGGGCACTTCGACAGGCTCAGTGACCGAGTGCTGCTCAGTGACCGGGGCGCGGGCGTGCGCAACCCCACGACGATCATTCGACGCTCGGTCAGGATGGAATCATGAGCGACCAGTCCGACACCACCACCCAGCCCGATCCCGACACCGTACCCGGCATCCCGGACGCGGAGTCGCTGGAACCGACGAAGCGCACCATCGCGATCCTCGGCGCCAACGGCGACCTGGCCAAGCGGCTCCTGATCCCCGGCCTCGGCGAGGTCGTCGACGCCGCACGCGACATCTCGCTGCAGATCATCGGTGCCGCCCGCACGCCGCAGCCAAACGAGGAGTGGCGTGCGACCGTCCGCGCCAGTCTCGAGGATGCCGGCATCGGGGCCCGGACCGTCGACGCGCTGGTGTCGACGACGGAGTTCATCCCGACCGACGCCTCCGACCCCGACGAACTGCGTGCGCTGCTCGACGCCTGCACCGGCTCGCCGATCCTCTACATCGCGCTCCCGCCGTCCGCCGGGCGCAAGGTCGCCGAGGCGCTCGCGCAGATCGACCTGCCCGACGACCTCCTCATCGCCATCGAGAAGCCCTTCGGCGACGACCTCGCTGACGCCCAGGCGCTCAACGCGGCGCTCGCCGAGGTCGTGCCGGAGGAGCGTCTGTGGCGCATCGACCACTTCCTCGGCAACGCGACCGTGCTCGGGATGCTCGGCCTCCGCTTCGGCAACCGACTCCTCGAGGCGGGCTGGAACGCGGAACAGATCGAGAAGGTGGAGATCCTCTACGACGAGGAGCTGGGGCTCGAGGGTCGTGCGGCGTTCTACGACCAGACCGGCGCTCTGCGCGACATGCTGCAGAGCCACCTGTTGATGGTCCTCGCCCTCACCGCGATGGAGCGGCCGGACGCGGTGACGCCGACCGACGTCCACGACCGCATCGCCGAGGTCCTCGGCGCCGTCCGGCTGTGGAAGGACGATCCGTCGACGGCCCGTCGCGCCCGCTACACCGAGGGCCGGGTCGGCGACCGGCTCTTCCCCTCCTATGTGGACGAGCCCGACGTCGACGCCTCCCGCGAGACGGAGACGCTCGCACAGCTCCTGCTCCAGGTCGACACCCCGCGCTGGCAGGGGGTGCCGTTCGTCCTGCGCTCCGGCAAGGGCATCGGTGACCCGCGCCGCGAGGTCGCCGTGCACTTCCGCCGCTCGGCGGCGCCGACCGGACTGGACGCTCCCGACGGACACTCCGACACCGTCCTCCGCATGTCGCTCAAGGGCGGTGCGGTGCACCTCGACCTCATCGTGACCGGAGCCGATGACGTCGACGGCCTGCGCCGGGTCGAGCTCGAGGCGGACCCTGGAGCCGCGACCCTCAGCGCCTACGCGCAGGTGCTCGCCGGCCTCCTGCAGGAGAACACGCTGCTGTCGGTGCGCGGCGACATCGCCGAGCAGTGCTGGCGCATCGTCACCCCGGTCGTCACCGCCTGGGCTGCCGGCGAAACGCCGCTCGAGGAGTACGAGGCGGGGAGCGCCGGTCCGACGGACTGGTGATCGGGCGCTGACGCCGTGCTGACCGCCTGACACGAAACGACCCGCGCCGAATGATCGGCGCGGGTCGTTTCGTGCAGTGGGCGGTTACGCCGACGGCTTCAGGACGACCTTGATGCAGCCGTCCTCCTTCTTCTGGAACGTCTCGTACATCGCCGGAGCTTCGGCGAGCGGCACCCGGTGGGTGGCGAGGTCGAGGACGCCGAGCGGGTCGGTGCTGTCCTCGACGAGGGGGAGCAGCGTCGGGATCCAGCGGGCGACGTTGCACTGACCCATCCGGAGCGACACCTGCTTGTCGAACATCGACTTCATCGGCATGATGTCCGCCTCACCGGCGTAGACGCCGCTCAGGGACACGACGCCGCCACGGCGGACGAGCTCGAGCGCGGTGTGCAGCGCGGCGAGCCGGTCGATGCCGGCGTGCTCCATGGCCGGTCGCGCGATCGCGTCGGGCAGCACGCCGACGGCCGTCTGTGCCGCAGCCGCGATCGGTGAGCCGTGGGCCTCCATGCCGACGGCGTCGACG
>NZ_JACYTW010000115.1:0-5030 GCF_014841395.1 Plantibacter sp. CFBP 13570
CCGGTCGTCGTCGTCAGCGGGCACCGGAGCGACGGCTGCCGACGGCTGCTCGTCAACCGCGTCGGTGGTGGGCTGCGTCTCGATCGCCTCCGTGTCGTCGGCGTCGAGCTGCGAGAGCAGCCAGTCGGTTCCGTCCGCGGGTTCGTCCGGCAGCCCGGCCCCGCCGCGTCCGGTTCCGTCGCTGGACATCAGACGAGTCCCAGGTCTTCCAGGCCGATCGCGGCCAGGTACTGGTAGCCCGCGGCCTCGATGATCTCGCGGGCGCCGGTCGCGCGGTCGACGACGACGGCGACGGCGACCACCTCGGCTCCGACCTTCTCGAGCGCCTCGGCAGCCTTGAGCGGTGACCCGCCGGTGGTCGAGGTGTCCTCCAGCACGATCACGCGCTTGCCCTGGAGGTCGGGGCCCTCGACCTGCTTGCCGCGACCGTGGTCCTTCGGCTCCTTGCGGACGACGAACGCGTCGTACGTGAGTCCGCGCGCGGCACCCTGGTGCAGGATCGCGGCGGCCACCGGGTCGGCACCCATGGTGAGGCCACCGACCGCGAAGACGTCGGGGACGTCGGCGATGAGGTCGATCATGACCTGCCCGATGAGGGGCGCGACGCGGTGGTCGAGACTCACCTTGCGGAGGTCGACGTAGTACGTCGCCTTCTTGCCGCTCGTCAGGGTGAAGTCACCGTGGAACACGGCTTCCGCCGAGATGTGGTCAATGAGCTGAGCTCGTGCGTCCGTCACGCCGACGAGTCTACAAGCTGTGACCCCCATCGCCGCAGTCGCCCGGATGGGGGCGGTCCGCGTCACCGAGGCAGGAGAGCCCCGGCGTGTCGGGCACGACTCGCCGGGGCTCGGGACGCGACGCCGCCACCGGTCTGCGTCGGGGCGGCTGCGTCCGGGGGTCAACGCGCGGTGCCGGAGCCCGGGTCCTCGGGACGGTCGGCTGCGAGCAGCTCAGCCTCGGTCGCGCCGCCGTAGCCTTCGGTCTCCGGGTCGCCGTGCAGACCGCCCGAGACCGCGTACTCCTCCTCCGGTGACATGACGAGCCGGTGGCGACCCCAGACCGCGAAGGCGACCAGCATGACGACGTAGACGACGACGATCGCGATGATCGCCGGGAGGAACGTCGGGTTGAGCAGGAAGCCGACGAAGATGAGCGCGGCGATGACGGCTGCGATGACCGCCCCCGGCACACCCCACGGGCTGACGTAGGGCCGCTTGGCGTTCGGGAACTTCTTCCGCAGCAGCAGGAACGCGATCATCTGCATGAGATACGCGAGCACCGCGCCCCAGACAGCGATGTTCAGCACGATCGCCCCGGCGACGCCGCCTGATCCGCCGGCCGCGTCGACGATGAGCAACGCGATGAACCCGATGATCGCCCCGGCCACGAGGGCCACCCACGGCGTCTGCCGCTTGCCGGTGAGCGAGAGGAACCGCGGGTAGTACCCGGCGCGGGACAGCGAGTACATGTTGCGACCGTAGGCGAACATGATGCCCTGCAGCGAGGCGAGGAGCCCGATGAGGGCGAAGAGGGCGAGGACCGCCGCCGCACCGTCACCGACGATGGCCCGGAAGCCGTCGAGCAGGGGCTCCCCTGCCGTCCCGGTCGCCTCGGCACCGATGACGCCGGTGTTGAGGAAGAGGACGAGGAGGCCGGTCACGATGAGCGTGCCACGAGCCCAGAACCCGGCCTTCGGGATGTCGCGCACCGGGTTGTGGGACTCCTCCGCCGCGAGCGGCAGCTCCTCGATGCCGAGGAAGAACCACATCGCGAAGGGCAGGGCGAACAGGATCGGGAGGACACCGTGCGGCAGGAACTCGGTCTGGCCCGCGTCGGGGGCGATGTCGAACAGGTTGGCCCAGGCGAACTGGCCGGAGAAGATCGCCATCGCGGAGAAGACGAGCAGGATGCCGATGGAGATGATCGAGACGACGATCGCGAAGCGGAAGGAGATGCTCGCTCCCGCGGAGTTCAGCGCGATGAACGCGACGTACAGGATCGCCCACCACACGGGCGACGGCATGGAGAAGCCGAGCAGCTCGCTCGTGATGGCGTCGGCGTAGGAGGCCGAGAAGTACACGATCACGGCCGTGGTCGCGACGTACTCGATGGTCTCCGCGAGGCCGGTCACGAATCCGCCGAGTGGTCCCATCGCCGCTCTCGCGAAGGAGTAGGCCCCGCCGGTGTGCGGCATCGCCGCGGCCATCTCCCCGATCGAGAAGATCATGCCGTAGTACATCGCGACGAGGATGACGAAGGCGATGAGCATGCCGCCGAACCCGGCGAAGTCGATGCCGAAGTTCCAGCCGGAGAAGTCGCCCGAGATGACCGCCGCGACGGCGAGGCCCCAGAGGCCCCACACCCCGGCGGACCGCTTCAGGCTGCGTTTCTCGAAGTACCCCTCGCCGGCCGCGGTGTAGGTCACCCCGGAGATCTTGCGCGTGTCGTCAGCCATCGATGCGTCCTGTCGCTCGGGTTGCGCGCTCGTCGGGCTCGCACAACGTCCTCAGATTCGGTTGGCCCGACTCTAGGACCTGCAATGGTCGCGTGTACATACCTTTGTGGGGAAATTCATCTCGGAAATGCTTCGATCCGCTGGAGGTGCTGTGATGTAATGGTCGGGTTCGCGACCTTTCAGTTCTCCATCGAGGCAGAACGCCGACGACGGGTCCCCCGGATCAACGAGGAGCTGCCATGCACCCACGCTCAGGAAACCTGACGCTCGAGGAGCTCACGACGGCCGTCGCCGCGCGCGAGATCGACACCGTGATCCTCGCGTTCACCGACATGCAGGGCCGACTCGTCGGCAAGCGCGTCTCGGCCCGCCTCTTCGTCGAGGACGTCGCCGAGCACGGGGCGGAGTGCTGCAACTACCTGCTCGCGGTCGACGTCGAGATGAACACGGTCGACGGCTACGCGATGTCGAGTTGGGAGCGCGGCTACGGCGATATGGCGATGATCCCCGACTTCTCGACCCTCCGCCTCGCGCCCTGGCTGCCGGGCACGGCCATCGTCACCGCCGACCTCCAGTGGCTCGACGACGCCCCGGTGGTCGCTTCGCCCCGCCAGATCCTCATCGCCCAGCTCGAACGGCTCGCCGAACGCGGCCTCGTCCCGTTCGTCGGCACGGAGCTCGAGTTCCTCGTCTTCGACGACACCTTCCGGGAGGCCTGGGCGAAGGACTACACGAAGCTGACCCCCGCCACCGACTACAACATCGACTACGCGATCCTCGCCTCGACCCGCATGGAGCCTCTGCTGCGCGACATCCGCAACGCCATGGACGGCGCCGGCATGTACTGCGAGGGCGTCAAGGGCGAGTGCAACCTCGGGCAGCAGGAGATCGCGTTCCGCTACGACCACGCCCTCGTCACCTGCGACAACCACTCGATCTACAAGAACGGGGCGAAGGAGATCGCCGACGCCCACGGCAAGAGCCTCACGTTCATGGCGAAGTTCGACGAGCGCGAGGGCAACAGCTGCCACATCCACATCAGCCTCCGCGGCGAGGACGGTTCGGCCGTGTTCGCGGACCCCGACGCGCCCGACGGCATGTCGAAGCTCTTCCGGCACTTCCTGGCCGGGCAGCTCGCCGCGATGCGCGAGCTGACGATGTTCTTCGCCCCGAACATCAACTCCTACAAGCGCTACGTCGACGGCAGCTTCGCCCCGACGGCCGTCGCCTGGGGACACGACAACCGAACGTGCTCGCTCCGGGTCGTCGGCCGGGGGCTCGGCATGCGCGTCGAGAACCGGGTGCCGGGCGGCGACGTCAACCAGTACCTCGCCGTCGCAGCACTCATCGCCGCCGGACTGCACGGCATCGAGAACGAACTGGAGCTCGAGGACCCGACCAGCGGCAACGCGTACACGGGCGGCGCGCCCCGCGTCCCGACCTCGCTCCGGGAGGCGGCCGAGCTCTTCTCGCAGTCGACGATCGCCCGCGAGGCCTTCGGCGACGAGGTCGTCGACCACTACCTGAACTTCGCGAAGGTGGAACTCGCCGCCTTCGACGCCGCGGTGACGGACTGGGAGCGGGTGCGCGGCTTTGAACGCCTCTGACCCGAACGTCCCAGCGACCGACCCGCCCGTCTCGAGCGCTCCACTCATCGGCATCACGACCTACCTCGAACAGGCCCAGACCGGGGTGTGGGACGTCCCGGCGTCCTTCCTCCCCAAGGTGTACCTCGACGCCGTGACGGATGCGGGTGGGATCGCGGTCCTCCTCCCACCCCAGCCCGTCACCCGTGCCGTGGCCGCATCCGTGCTGGCCCGCCTCGACGGCCTCATCGTCTCGGGTGGCGCCGACGTCGACCCCGGCCTGTACGGTCAGGTCGCCCACCCGCGCACGGGTCGGCCACGGACCGACCGGGACGCCTGGGAGGAGGCGCTGCTCACGGCGGCGATCGACGCCGAGCTGCCGTTCCTCGGCATCTGCCGTGGCGCGCAACTGCTGAACGTCGCGCTCGGCGGGACGCTCGTCCAGCACCTCCCCGACCTCGTCGGCGACGACTCCTTCCAGCCCGGCGAGGGCGTCTTCGGGCCGAAGACCGTCGCGATCGACGCCGACTCGCGACTGGCCGCGCTGCTCCGGCAGGACGACGACGAGCTCGACGTGCACGTCTACCACCACCAGTCGATCGACCGCGTCGCCGACGGGCTCGTCGTCACCGCTCGCACCGAGGAGGGCGTCATCGAGGCGGTCGAGCTGCCGACGGTCCCCTTCGGTCTCGCCGTGCAGTGGCACCCCGAGGAGGAGGCGGCCGACCGGCGTCTCTTCGCCGGGCTCGTGGACGCCGCGCGTCGACACCGCGACGCCGGGACCACCGCAGGACGCAGCACCAGCACCACACCCGGCACCGAGAGCAGGAGCACCACACCGTGAGCTACACGATCCTCAATCCGGCGAACGAACACGTCGTCACGACCGTCGAGCACCTCGACCTCGCCGAGACGGACGCCGCCATCGCCCGCGCCGCCGTCGCCCAGCGGTCCTGGGCGGCCGTCAGCCCCGCCGACCGCGCCCAGGC
>NZ_JACYTW010000116.1:0-5017 GCF_014841395.1 Plantibacter sp. CFBP 13570
GTGGTCGCCGCGACGAGGTCGATGGTCGACTGGCTCCCGGCGACGCCCGTGGCCTCGGTCACGGCCGCCGCGCCCGCGGTCGCCGGCGAGGCGAGCACGGCGATCGACGAGATCATGACGCAGGCGCCGATCACGGCCTCCAGCAGGCCGAGGATGATGCGGAACACCGGCCCGGCGATCGCCAGCGCCGCGACGAGGGCGAGACCGGCGAGGGCGAGTGCGGACAGGGCGGGAGCGGCGACGGAGCCGACCACGTCGAGCGCGCCGGAGTGTGGGCCGACGCCAACGAGGCTGATCGAGAGCCAGGTCTGGGTCCACGCCGCGAGGATGAGCGCGTCGGCGAGGACGGCGGTGACGAGGAGCAGGGTCTTCAGGCGGCGCTGACGAATGCGCAGAGCTCGTGACTCGAGCTCGTCAGCCTCGGACGGTTCGTCGCGCCTCGGCGGCTCCACCGGCCCGGACTGGGGTGCTGCAGTGCTCTCGGTCATGCTCCAACTCGATTCATGGTGTCGGCGATGGCGCTGCGACGACGTCGAGGCTCCGGCCGTCGAAACAGCTGCGTGTGCCCGTGTGGCAGGCAGCGCCGTGCTGATCGACCTCCACCAACAGGGTATCCCCGTCGCAGTCGTAGGCGAGCGCCCGGACGAACTGCACGTGTCCGGAGGTGTCCCCCTTGCGCCAGTACTCCTGTCGTGAGCGGGACCAGTAGGTGACCCGACCCTCGGTCATCGTCCGGCGGACGGCCTCGGCGTCCATCCAGCCGAGCATGAGCACCTCGCGGGAGTCCCACTGCTGCACGATCGCGGGGAGCAGGCCCTGCGCGTCGAAGGTGAGCTGCCCGATCGCGGTCTCCGGATCGGCGCCCATCGGGATGGTGATGTCCGCGCTCATGCCCGCACCGTCCAGCCGGCGTCGGCGAGTTCCTGTTTGACCTGCCCGATCGTCAACTCGCCGTTGTGGAAGACGCTCGCAGCGAGGACGGCGTCGGCCCCCGCGGCGATCGCGGGTGGGAAGTCGGCGAGGCGGCCTGCTCCCCCTGACGCGATGACCGGAACCCGGCTGATCTCGCGCATGGCGCTGATGAGCTCGGTGTCGAACCCGGCCTTGGTGCCGTCGGCGTCGATCGAGTTCACCAACAGCTCGCCCGCACCGCGGTCGATCGCCTCGGAGGCCCAGGCGAGCGCGTCGAGTTCGGTCTCACGTCGGCCGCCGTGTGTCGTGACGATCCATCCGGATGCGCTGCCGGCGTGTCGCTTCACGTCCAGGGAGAGGACGAGGACCTGAGCGCCGAAGCGGTCGGCGATCTCCCCCAGCAACTCCGGTCGGCCGATCGCGGCGCTGTTCACGCCGACCTTGTCCGCCCCGCTGGCCAGCAGCCGGGAGACGTCCTGGGTCGAGCGGACCCCGCCGCCGACCGTGAGCGGGATGAAGACCTGCTCGGCGGTCCGGCTGACGAGGTCGTAGGTGGTGTCGCGTTCGGCGACGGTGGCCGTGACGTCGAGGAAGGTCAGTTCGTCCGCGCCCTGCTCGGCGTAGCGCTTCGCGAGTTCGACGGGGTCGCCGGCGTCGCGGAGGTCGAGGAAGTTGACGCCCTTCACGACGCGCCCGTCGGCGACGTCGAGACAGGGGATGACTCGGGTGGCGAGTGACACGGAGGCCTCCGCAGAGCGACTGGGACGGGTGGTGAGGGACGGGCGATTCAGAGTCGGGCGGCGTGGATGGCCGTGACGAGGATGGCGCGTGCGCCGAGCTCGTAGAGGCGGTCCATGACGTCGTTCGCGTCGCCGCGAGGGATCATGACCCGGACCGCCACCCACTCGGGGTCGCGGAGCGGCGAGATCGTCGGCGACTCGATGCCACCGGCGACGGCGGTCGCCTGCTCGAGCAGCCGGACGGGGAGGTCGTAGTCGACGAGCACGTACTGCCGCGCGACGAGGACGCCCTGCAGTCGGCGGATGAGCGTCGCGGTGGTGGGCTTCGTCTCCGGCGACGCGATGAGCACGGCGGTGGAGTCGAGGATCACCGGGCCGAAGATGCCCAGTCCGGCCTTCCGGAGGGTCGTGCCGGTGGACACGACATCGGCCACCGCGTCCGCGACCCCGAGCTGGACCGCCGACTCGACCGCACCGTCGAGGTGGACGAGCGTCGCATCCACACCGGCGTCGCGGAGGAAGTTGCCGACGAGGCCGGGGTAGCTGGTGGCGACCGTCTTCCCCGCGAGATCGGAGAGCTCGGAGAACTCGTCGGTCGGACCGGCGAAGCGGAACGTCGACCCGCCGAAGCCCAGCTCGGCGAGTTCAGTCGCGGCGGAGTGCGAGTCCAGGAGCAGATCGCGCCCCGTGATGCCGATGTCCAGGGCGCCGGAACCGACGTAGGTCGCGATGTCGCGCGGACGGAGGTAGAAGAACTCGACGTCGTTCCGTGCGTCGACGACGTGGAGCTCCTTGGTGTCGCGACGGGTCGCGTAGCCGGCCTCCTGCAGCATCTCGACGGCGGTCTCGGACAGCGAGCCCTTGTTGGGCACGGCGACTCTCAGCATGGGGTGACTTTCGTGTTGTGCGATGGTGTCTCGACAGGGTGATCAGGAGGCGCGGCGGATGCGCCGCGACGTGCTCCTACAGATGTCGGTATACGTCGGCGGGGGTGAGCCCCTTCGCCACCATCATCACCTGCACGTGGTAGAGCAGCTGGGAGATCTCCTCGGCCGTCTCGGTGTCGCTCTGGTACTCGGCCGCCATCCAGACCTCGGCGGCCTCCTCGACGATCTTCTTCCCGATGCCGTGCACACCCGTGTCCAGTTCGCGGACGGTGCCGGAACCCTCCGGCCGGGTCTCGGCCTTCAGGCGCAGCTCGTCGAACAGCTCGTCGAAGGTTTTCACGTGCTCCAGGGTACCGGTTCCGGGCGGCGGCGCGCACCGCGGACGCGCTGGACCGGCCCGCTGCGTCAGTGGGTGTGCGTCGACGCCTCGGCGGCGGCCCGGAGCAGCGCGATGTTCGAGGCCGGATCGGAACCGCTGTAGACGGCCGACCCCGCGACGAAGGTGTCGGCACCGGCGGCGGCCGCGATCCCGATCGTGTCCGCGGAGATCCCGCCGTCGACCTGGAGCCAGACGTCGAGACCGGTGCGTGCGACCTCGGCTGACAGCGCCTGCAGCTTCGGCATGGTCTCCGGCATGAACGACTGTCCGCCGAACCCCGGTTCGACCGTCATGACGAGCACTTGGTCGAACTCCGGCAGGAGTTCCAGGTACGGCTCGATGGGCGTGCCGGGCTTCACCGCGATCCCGGCACGCGCCCCGATGGAACGCAGGCGTCTGGCGAGGGCGACGGGGTCGCCGGTGGCCTCGGCGTGGAACGTCACCGAGAACGCCCCGAGCTCGGCGTAGCCGGGAGCCCATCGATCGACGTCCGAGATCATGAGGTGGACGTCGAGCGGGACCGGAGACACGTCCTGGATGCGACCGACCATCTGCGGACCGAACGTGAGGTTCGGGACGAAATGGTTGTCCATGACGTCGACGTGAACGAGGTCGGCGCTCGCGATCCGCTCCAGGTCGGCCTGGAGGTTCACGAAATCGGCGGACAGGATGCTCGGGTTGATGCGCGCGGACATGTACTCGAGCCTATCGATCGACGGTGGGTCCGGCCGACTCCGCGGGCTTGCGGAGCAGCGCGATGTACATTGCGTCGGTGCCCTGTCGGTGCGGCCAGAGCTGGACCGCTCCACCGGGCGCCGCGGCGTCGAGCGGTTCGGTCGTGACCTGGTCGAGCACCGCGGAGGTGTCGAGTCGCTCCATCCCGGGGTGGGCTCGCAGCGCGCTCTCCACGATCAGTGCCGTCTCGCCGACGTGCGGCGAACACGTCACGTACGCCACGATCCCGCCGGGAGCGAGCGCGGTGATGGCGGCGTCGAGCAGTGAGCCCTGCAGTCGGGTGAGTTCGGAGACGTCCTTCGGGGTCTTCCGCCACCGCGCCTCCGGTCGTCGTCGCAGCGCGCCGAGCCCGGTGCACGGGGCGTCGAGGAGGATTCGGTCGTAGCTCCCGGGATGCTCCGCAGCGAGCTTCGTGCCGTCGGCGGTCGAGACCGACACCTCGAGCGGGACACCTGCGAGGGCGCGTTCCACGAGACGGGCCCTCGCAGGGACCAGTTCGTTCGCATCGAGGCGTGCCTCCCCGGCGAGAGCCTCGGCGGCCAGGAGTGCCGCCTTGCCACCCGGGCCCGCGCACAGGTCGAGCCATCGCTCGCCGGGCCGCACCGGTACCGCCCGCGTCAGCGCGAGCGCGGCGAGCTGCGAGCCCTCGTCCTGGACGCGGAGGCGGCCGCCGCCGGTCCCGACGAGCTGGACCGGGTCGCCGCCGGGGTTGCGGAAGCCGTATGGGGAGAAGCGGTTCGGCTCGGCGTCCTCGGGCCGATCGGCGAGCCCCGGGAGCGCGATAAGGTTCACCTGCGGGGCGAGGTTGTCCGCGGCCAGCGCCTCCTCGAGTTCGTCGCCGCGGTCCTGCAGGTCGAGCGCCTGCCTGATGGCCCGAACGACCCACGACGGGTGGGCGGTGCTCACTGCCAGGCGATCAGTGTCGTTCGTGACCTCACCCAGCAGGATCCGCTCCCACTCGGCGGGTTCGGTCCGCGAGATGGTGCGGAGGACACCGTTGGTGAAGCCTGCCGCCGACCGCGAACCGGCGGACCGGGCGAGTTCGACGGACTCGTTCACGGCGGCGTGGCCTGCGACGCGCATGGAGAGCAGCTGATGGGCACCGAGCCGCAGGACGTCGAGGATCGCGTCGTCGATCTCGGTCACGGGTCGCTTCGCCGCGTGCGCGATGACGCGGTCGTAGTACCCGCGTCGGCGAAGGGTGCCGTACGTCAGCTCGGTCGCGAGGCCGGCGTCCGCCGGACTCAACTTCGCCTCGGCCAGCCGGTGTGGCAGGAGGAGGTTCGCGTAGGCGTCCGAGGTGCTGACGGCGTGGATGACGTCGAAGGCCACTCGGCGTGCCGGCTGCACGGTCGCCGAGTCAC
>NZ_JACYTW010000117.1:0-5010 GCF_014841395.1 Plantibacter sp. CFBP 13570
GAACACGGGGCGCTCGCGGACGAAGCGGACCGGAGCGGTCGTCCCGACCTCGGGGCCGACCACGACGACACGGCCGCCGGCCGCCCGCGCAGCATCGATCGCGAGCTGGAGGAGCGTCCGGCCGTCGCGGAGCAACGACGCCTTCGCGACGCCGCCGAGGCGGGAGGACCGCCCTCCCGCGAGGATGATCGCGTCGACGGACATGGCACCAGCCTAGGCCGCGATCCAACCCCCGAGGCGGCTGCGGATCCGGTGAGGCACCTTGCCCTCGTCCGATGGTGGTGATAGCCATGAGCCATGACTCGCATCACGGCGCGCAGACGCGTCACCCGCATCACGGTGGGACAGCCCGCGCGCACCCGCGAGGACGTCCTCGCCGTCGAGGAGCCGCTCGAGATCCGCGTCGGTGGTCGTTCGCTCGCCATCACGATGCGGACGCCCGGCCATGACGTCGACCTCGCGATCGGCTTCCTCGTCTCCGAGGGCGTCATCGGTCGGGGTGACGACGTCCGGACCGCACGGTACTGCGCCGGCGCGACGGACGAGGGCGTCAACACGTACAACGTGCTCGACGTCGCCCTGTCCCCCGGCGTCCCCGCCCCCGATCCGAGCCTGGAACGGAACTTCTTCACCACCAGCTCGTGCGGCCTCTGCGGCAAGGCGAGCATCGACGCCGTCCGGACGAGCTCGCGCTACTCCGTCGCGGACGACGACTTCCGCCTCGACCCGGTACTCCTCGTGACCTTCCCCGACCGCCTCCGGGCACAGCAGGCGGTCTTCGAACGCACCGGCGGCCTGCACGCGGCCGGCCTGTTCGACGCCCGCACCGGCGAGATGCTCGTCCTCCGCGAGGACGTCGGCCGGCACAACGCCGTCGACAAGGTCGTCGGATGGGCGGCGAAGGAGGGGTTGCTCCCGCTCCGCTCCATGGTCCTGATGGTGTCGGGGCGCGCGAGTTTCGAGCTCACACAGAAGGCCTCGATGGCCGGCATCCCGATGCTCGCCGCCGTCTCCGCTCCGTCCTCGCTCGCCGCCGAACTCGCCACCGAACTCGGGATGACGCTCGTCGGCTTCCTCCGCGGCGACTCGATGGTCGTCTACAGCGGAGCGCATCGCCTTGCCGACCCGGCCGAAGGCTCGGCGCCAGCAGCACTCCAGACCGGAGCGAACGCATGAGCGCCGAACCGCCCGTCGAGGACGTCACGGACGCCGACATCGAGGTCACCCACCCGAAGCACGTCGCCGTCGGCCTGCCCGGCATCCTGCACTCCATGGAGCCCGCCCTCCGGCAGCTCGGGCCGAAGCGGACCGCGGAGCTCTTCACGTCGATCAACCAGCGCGGCGGCTTCGACTGCATGAGCTGCGCCTGGCCTGACCCGGACGACCGCAAGAAGCTCGAGTTCTGCGAGAACGGCGCGAAGGCCGTCATCTGGGAGGCGACGCCGGTCGTCATCCCGAGCGCTTTCTGGGCCGAACACTCGCTCACCGATCTCGCCGACAAGTCGGAGTACTGGCTCGGCATGCAGGGTCGACTGTCGGAGCCCGTCTACAAGCCGGCCGGTTCGGACCACTACCGGCCGGTGAGCTGGGATGAGGCGTTCGCCATCGTCGGCGATCAGCTGCGTGGGCAGGCGTCCCCTGATGAAGCCGTCTTCTACACGAGCGGCCGCGCGTCGAACGAGGCGGCCTTCGTCTATCAGCTCTTCGTGCGCGCCTTCGGGACCAACAACCTCCCCGACTGTTCGAACATGTGCCACGAGTCCACCGGCACGGCGCTCGGCGAGGTCATCGGCGTCGGGAAGTCGACCATCCGGTACGAGGACTTCGAGCAGGCCGACCTCATCATCGTCATGGGCCAGAACCCGGGCACGAACCATCCGCGCATGCTCACGGCGCTCGAGGACGCGAAGCAGGCGGGCGCGACGATCGTCTCGGTGAATCCGCTCCCCGAGGCGGCGCTCGAGCGGTACAAGAATCCGCAGACGGTCCGCGGCATGGTCGGGCGCGGCACGGTCATCTCCGACCAGTTCCTGCAGATCCGGCTCGGCGGCGACATGGCGCTGCTGCAGGCGGTCTCGAAGCGGGTCCTGGAGGCCGAGGCGGCAGCTCCGGGGACGATCCTCGACCACGCGTTCCTCGCCGAGCACTGCCTCGGACTCGAGGAGCTCACGGCCCACCTGGCCGACCTCGACGAGGCGGCCGTGCTCGAGGCGACCGGCCTCACGAGCGAGCAGATCGACGAACTCGCCGAGCGCTACATCGCGTCGAACGCGACGATCGTCACCTGGGCGATGGGTCTGACCCAGCACAAGGCGGCGGTCAACGGGATCAAGGAGATCATCAACCTGCTCCTCCTCCGCGGGAACATCGGCAAGCCTGGCGCCGGGGCATCGCCGATCCGCGGGCACAGCAACGTGCAGGGCGACCGGACGATGGGTATCTGGGAGCAGATGCCCGAGTCCTTCCTCGCCGCCATGGAGCGCGAGTTCGCGGTCCCGATGCCGCGGGAGCACGGGGTCGACGCGGTGAACGCGATCCGAGCGATGCGGCGGGGCGAGGTCCGCACCTGGATCTCGCTCGGCGGCAACTTCGTCGCGGCGATCTCCGACACCGCCGCCGCCGAGGCCGCGATCCGCGGAACGCAGCTGTCCGTCCAGATCTCGACGAAGCTCAACCGCTCGCACGCGGTCACGGGCGAGGCGGCGATCATCCTGCCGACCCTCGGGCGCACCGAGATCGACCTGCAGGCGAGCGGACCGCAGATGGTCAGCGTCGAGGACTCGGTGTGCGCGGTCCACGCCTCGCACGGCCGCATCCCGCCGGCAGCGCCCGGTCTGCTCTCCGAGGTCGCGATCATCACGCGCCTCGCGCGTGCGACGCTCGGTGAGGACTCGGGCATCGCCTGGCAGGCGTTCGAGGACGACTACGACACGATCCGCGAACACATCGGACGGGTCGTGCCGGGCTGCGAGGGGTACAACGAGCAGATCCGCCGCGAGGACGGCTTCGTCCTGCCGAACGGACCGCGGGACTCCCGCACGTTCACGAACCCCGAGGGGCGCGCCCTGCTGACGGTCAACGAGCTCGAACCGATCCACTGCCCGCCCGGTCGGCTGCTCCTGCAGACCCTGCGCTCGCACGACCAGTTCAACACGACGATCTACAGCCTGAACGACCGGTACCGCGGCATCAAGAAGGGCCGGAACGTCGTCTTCGTCAACCCGGACGACCTCCGCGACCTCGGCCTGGAGGACGGGCAGACGGTGGACGTCTTCAGCGAGTGGGCCGGGCAGCCGGATCGGGAACTCCGCGGCTTCCGCGTCGTCTCCTACCCGACCGCTCGTGGATGTGCCGCGGCGTACTTCCCCGAGGCGAACGTCCTCGTCCCGCTCGATTCGACGGCCGACCGGAGCAACACCCCGGTCTCGAAGGCGATCGTCGTGCGATTGCAGCCGGCCGCCTGACACCCGGAGCGACGTCGGCCCGGGCGATGGTCTGAGCGGTTCATTCGTACGCGCGGAGGAGCTGCCAGCGTCCGCGCGCGGCGTCGAGTCGGATGTCGAAGACGAAGGACCGGCCGTCTGCAGCGGTCGCTTGGAACCGCCAGGCGGGCGTCGCCGCGGGCGGATGGGTGACGAACGAGACGTTCGGCTCGAGCGGGGTCGGGGTGTCGGTGACGAGGTACCGGGCTCCATCCCAGAACAGTCGCTCCGGCACGCCTGCCGGCGTCGTCCAGACCGCGATCTCGGTGCTCGTGATCAACATGCGTGGCCTCCCGTCGTTCGAACATACGTTCGATAGAGAGTGAGCCTAACCCGACATCCGACGACACGCCAGCCCGGATCGGCCGGGGATTCAGTCTCCCGGCGTGTCGGCGAGGAACCGCTTGATGTCCTCGCCCATCACCGTCGCCTCGGTGTGGTGCAGGTAGTGGCCGCCGTCGAGTCGGACGAGTTCACTCCGGTCGACTCCGGCGAGCTGCTCCTCGTGAAGGGGCACCCAGTCGGAGAGTTCCGGGTCGTCGCCGACGACGAACATGAGGATCGGCAGGTCGGCCGGGAACGACTGCGACCGGGCCGCCTGGAAGTTGCCGGGCGTGTGGGCGATCTCGTCGAGCAGCGTCGGCGACATCGCATTGCGGTTCGTCAGGATCGCGAGTTGGCGCTTCGTGGCGGCGTCGTACGGGAGGCCCTCGTACGGGTCGGGCGCGATGGCGGTGAGGAGGCGGAGGATGCCGAGCGCCTGCAGCGTCTCGACGCCATCGGTCGGCGTCGGCTCGTCGCTTCCGGGCTGGGTCGGGACGCTCGTGTCGATCCCGATGAACGCCGTCACCTCGGCGCGGAACCGCTCCAGATACTCGAGGGCGTAGATGCCGGCGATCGAGTGTCCGGCGAGGACGTAGCGGTCGATGCCGAGGTGCTGCAGGGCGGCGTGCACCTCTCCGGCGATGTTGGCCGAGGTCCGGGGCACGTCCGTCTGATCACTGAGGCCGTAGCCGAACGGCTCGACGACCACCACCCGGTACTGGTCGCGGAGCTCGTCGACGAGCGGCTCGAAGTCGAGGCCGGGTGCCGCGGTGCCCTGCCCGGGCAGCAGGACGATCGTCTCGGCGCCGGAACCACTGATGACGACGTTCATGTCCTTGCCGTCGACGTCGACCAACTGCCCGTAGGGCTGCAGTTCGCTCGCTTCCGACGAACTCGCGACGGCGTTCACGATGCTCGTCGTCGCGAGGCCCGCCGCGACGAGGCCGGCGATCGTGGCGATCGAGATCAGTGGAACCTTCAGGAGCTTGCGCATCGTCACCCATCGTGAGGAGTCGGCGGCGGGCGGTCGCACCGCGCCGATTCCATACTCACGGAGCGAGCGCATCGCCACATCCGCCGCTGGGCGAAGACGTGCCCGACATAGCTACGCAGTTGTACGCAAGCGGAGCCCGGCTCCGTCGTCGGTTCGCCTACTCGGCGGGCGGCGGGCTCTGCGGCTGCGTCGGCTGCTGCGACTCCGTCG
>NZ_JACYTW010000118.1:0-4948 GCF_014841395.1 Plantibacter sp. CFBP 13570
CCTGGTGCTCGTGACGCTGCGCGTCGGCCGGTCCCGCCCGGCCGGGACTCGCGGCTGACCGCCCGAGCAGGGGCGCGGCCCGTCTCCTGACCGCCGCGACCGTCCGGCCGTCGTCGCTCAGTCGTGCGGGCGTGGCTCCACGCCCAGACGGGCGCACGCGGCGTCGTAGAGGGCGACGACCTCGCGTCGGATCTCGCCGCGCTCGGTGATGGTGCCGGCGGGCCAGGGCACCCGCCCACCCGCGGCGGTGCCGTCGACCGTCCAGGTCCACTCGCCACCCGTCCCGTCCAGCGCGATCATGGTGGCGGCCTCGGCCTTGGGCTCCAGGAAGGCTCGCACGATGAGCAGGTTGTCGTCGGGGTGGTCGCCGTTCATGTGCGCCAGGACGGCGTCGACGGTGGTCTGCGGGAAGGCGTTCGAGGTCACCTCTCCAGAGAACACCATCGGCGCGCCCGGCACCAGGCCCGCCGCCCGAGTGACCGGCACGCGGCGTGCGACCGCAGCTCTCAGCCGCGCCCGGTTACAATCGGGAACAGTCTGCAGCTCCGCAGACCGCTCATCAGGGGGATGACTTGACTGCAACAGCTCCGAGGCGCCGGCGTCTCGCCGCACTCCTTACCGCGGCGACCCTCGCGACGGTGCTCGTCGGCTGCTCGGGCCCCTCGGTGTCCGACACCGACTTCCCCGACCAGGTCAGCGGCACGCTCGCAGGCGACACGACCGACGCCATCACGGCGGCGGTCGAGGCCGCCGTCACCCAGTCCGGATCCTCGGGCGCCATCGTCGGCGTCTGGGCGCCGTGGGCCGGGAGTTACACGGCCGGCGTCGGCACGACCGAGCCTGGTGGCAAGACCAAGATGGATCCGTCCATGGTCTACCGCATCGGCGACACCACGCGCCCGATGACCTGCACCGTGCTCCTCGAACTCGTCGACGAGGGCAAGATCAAGCTCACCGACCAGGTCCACAAGACCCTCCCGCAGGTTCAGGGCATTGAGGGCATCACCTACCAGCAGCTGTGCCAGGGCACGTCGGGGCTCGGCACCTACACGCCAGCGTTGAACGCCCAGTTCGTCACCAACCCGACCCGCAACTGGTCGATGGCCGAGATCCTCGCGAACGGCCTCGCGAGCGGTACCCGGACGGCTCCGGGGGCGCTCTTCGGCTCGAGCGACACCGGGTACATCCTGCTCGGCATGGCGCTCGAGGAGCTGACCGGTCAGTCCTGGCAGTCCCTGTACGACCACTACGTGTTCTCGCCGCTCGGCATGTCGAAGTCCAGCTTCCCCGACGCTTCCACCGTCGAGCTTCCGGGGTCGCACCCCAAGGGGTACCTGACGCCGCGGGTCGCGGACGGCACCTACCAGTGCGACGCACCGACGGACGAGACCGAGCTGTCGACCTCGATGGTGTGGACCGCCGGTGGCGTCGTCTCCTCGGTCGACGATCTGCGGAAGTTCACCCAGTCCTTCGCGTCCGGCTCGCTGCTGAACGACAGCACGTACAAGAAGCAGTGGAAGGACCCTGTCTCGCTGGGTGAGGCTGAGCCGACCTGGAAGAGCTTCGGCGTGGGTGGGTTGCAGATCGGTCCCCTCCGGGGGCAGGCCGGCGCGATCCCCGGCTCGCTCTCGGCGGCCTTCTCCGACCCGACCTCCGGCCTGACGGTCGTCGTCATGCTCAACAATTCGACGCTCGGTGCGGGCTTCGCGCAGACGCTCGCGATGCAGCTCGCGTCGATCGGTGCGAAGGCGGCACCGGCGAGCGGGCAGAAGGCGCCCGAGATCGCACTCCCGTGGTCCGAGCAGCAGATGGCGGAGCAGCTCGCCGCCTCGGCGATGGTCTGCGCCCCGCCGGTCGCCCCCGCCGGGTAACGGAGGCATCGGCACGGCGCCGCCAGCGGACGGTGGCGGCGGATCGCGGCACGATGACGCTTTTGCGAGGGCGCTGGGCCATGCCGCTTCCTAGAGTGAACCCATGACGACGAACACCCCCGACGACGACACCATCGTCCCGGACACGAAGAACTGGACCTGGGTCCTCGAGCGCGCCTGTCCCGAGTGCGGGATGGACACGTCGCGGTTCGGGTTCCGGGAACTCCCCGGGTTGATCCTGGCGAACGCCGCCGCGTGGCCGGCGGTGCTGGAGCGCGCCGATGTCCGGGAGCGGCCCGACCCGCAGACCTGGTCGCCGCTCGAGTACGCGGCCCATGTGCGTGACGTGTTCCGCATCTTCGACGTCCGGCTGCGGCTCGTCCTCGACGAGGACGATCCCGCGTTCGAGAACTGGGACCAGGATGCGACGGCTCTCGAGGAGCGCTACGGCGAGCAGGACCCGAAGCGGGTGTCGGCGGAGCTGGTGGAGGCCGCGACGGTGCTCGCCGCAGCGTTTGAGCGGGTGCCGGACGAGGCGCTCACGCGGACGGGTCGACGGAGCGACGGCGCGCGCTTCACGACCGAGACCCTCGGCCGCTACTTCATCCACGACCCGGTGCACCATCTCTGGGATGTGACGAGATCGCAGTAATGGTCGTCATCCGGGTCTGGTGACGCCCACTACTGCGCTCTCGCGCGGAACGCGATCGTGTTGACGCGGTTGCTGCAGCGGACGGAGCAGTAGCGTTTCGAACCGTTGCGGGACAGGTCGACGAGCAGGCCGTCGCAGTCGTCGGCGGCGCAGAGCCGCAGGCGGTCCCAGGCGTCGGACCGGACGACGTCGACGAGTGCCATGGCGATCTCGGTCTGGACGCGATCGACGAGCGGCGCGTCGAACTCGGTGGCGTGGAGGTGCCAGTCGAAGCCGTCGTGGCGGCGCAGTTGGGGGAGTGCGGCGGACTCCCGGAGCATCGTGTTGATCTCGGCGACGGCGCGGTCGCGGGTGTCCGGGGCGTCCGCGTCGGAGGCCCAGAGCGCGTGGATCCGCTCGCGCAGCTGGGCCACCGCGGCCCGCTCGGGCTCGTCGCCGTCGACCCGACCCGAGTACCGACTGACTCGGAGGAGCTCCACGAGTTGCGGCGGTGTCGCGAGTTCGTCGCCGCCGCTCCGGGACGCCGATGCGCGGGTGTTCACGAGCAGCGCGGCGAAGAGCAGCGCATCCTCGGTGTCAGGGGCAAAATGCAAGTTGACTCCTTACTCTCTCCGAGAGTAGCTTCATCTCAGCCGGGCGTCCACCTCTTCCGCCGGCCCCACTCGCGGCAGCTGGAGACCCCCATGAAGCACACGTCCTCGACCACGGTCGGTCTGCTCGTCGCGGTGCTCGCCGCGGTCGCGTTCGGCACCTCCGGCGCGTTCATCAAACCGGTGCTCGCGTCGGGGTGGAGCCCCGCTGCGGCGGTCACCGTCCGCGCCCTGATCGGTGGCCTGGTGCTCGCCCCGTTCGCCCTCATCGCACTCCGCGGTCGCTGGGACGCGGTCTGGCGTGGCCGCTGGCGACTCCTCGGCATGGGCCTCATCGGGGTGGCGGCGACGCAGCTCGTCTACTTCGCGGCGCTGCAGACCATCGCCGTCGGTACCGCGATCCTCGTCGAGTACATGGCGCCGCTGCTGCTCGTCGCCGTCGCTTGGGTGCTGACCAGACGTCGTCCCGCGACGGTCGTCCTCGTCGGCTCCGTCGTGTCGCTCGTCGGGCTCGTACTCGTCGTCGCTCCGAGCGGTGGTTCGACGCTCGACCCGGTCGGCCTGCTGTTCGCCATCCTCGCGATGGTGGGCTGCGCCGCGTACTACGTCATCTCGGCTCGGCCGGCGAAGGGGCTGCCTCCGGTGGCGTTCGCCGCCATCGGTCTGCTCATCGGGGCGCTCAGTCTCTGGCTCGCGGGGCTCGTCGGCGTGCCTTTCACGACCTCCGACGCCGACGTCACGGTGCTCGGCACCGACGTCGTGTGGTGGGTGCCGCTCCTGTTCGTCGGGGTGGTGTCGACGGCGGTCGCCTATGCGGCGAGCATCACCGCGAGTCAGATGCTCGGTTCCCGGCTCGCCTCCTTCGCGGGCCTCCTCGAGGTGGTCGCGGCGACCGGGTTCGCCTGGATCCTCCTGGGGGAGCAGCTGTCGCTCGCGCAGCTCCTCGGCGGGGTGTGCATCCTCCTCGGGATCGGCTTCGTGCGCTCCGAGCGGGCTCCCGCCGTGCCGATCCCCGTCGCGGTGCAGTGACGGGGTCAGTGCTGAGGAACCGGGACGGCGGCGTCGAGGTCGGCGAGGATCGCCAGGACCGCCGCCCGCCCGGCCCGGTTCGCGCCGACCGTCGACGCTGAGGGGCCGTACCCGATGAGGTGCACCCGCGGCTCGTCGGCTGCCCTGGTGCCGTCGATCCGGATGCCGCCCCCGGGGAGCCGGATGCCGAGCGGGGCGAGGTGGTCGAGCGCCGCTCGGAACCCGGTCGCCCAGAGGATGGCGTCGACAGGGAGGAAGGAGTCGTCGGCGAGGACGACGCCGTGCTCCTCGATGCGGCGGAACATCGGCTGACGCACCAGGACACCGCGCGCCTCGGCCGCCCGCGCCCACGGCGTCCAGTGCATCCCCGTCACGGAGATCACGCTGCCCGGCGGGAGGCCCTGGCGCACGCGTTCCTCGACGCCCTTGATCGCCTCCACCCGGGCGGCGGTGTCGAAGTCGTCCTCCACCCACTCCGGTTCGCGTCGCGTCATCCACACCGTCTCCGCCACCCGCGAGATCTCCTCGAGCAGCTGGATGGCCGAGATGCCGGCACCGACGACGACGACGCGTTGGCCGCGGAACTCGTCAGCGGAGACGTAGTCGGCAACGTGCAGCTGGCGTCCGGCGAAGCGCTCCCGCCCCGGGTACGCGGGCCAGAACGGTTTCGTCCAGGTGCCCGTCGCGTTCACGACCGCCCGCGCCCGGAACACGGCGGCGGGGGAGTCGGCGCCCGGGGAGCCGGTGCCCGCCGCGGTCTCGACGAGGAGCCGACCGCGCGGGTCGTCGTCCTCGCGGCGGACGGC
>NZ_JACYTW010000119.1:0-4869 GCF_014841395.1 Plantibacter sp. CFBP 13570
CCGTGCGTGCGCGCGTGGCGGGCGAGGAGGTCGCCCAACGGATCGGCGACCGGCTCGGTGAACGCGACCGGCACGCCGATGGGCAGCGGGGTGCCGAGCGCGTCGCGGAGTCGGCCGGCGTCCTCGATCGCGGCGAAGCGCTCCTCGCCGGCGATCGGGACGCGGATGACGCGCTTCGAGCGTTCGAGTTCGGCGACGGCGGCAGCCGAGCGAGCCGGATCGGGGGCCCAGGCTTGCGGGTCGTCGCCACGACTCGCCTCGCCGTCGGCGGAGACGGTGACGCCGTCGAAGGTCGTCCGGGCCGCGATCTCGTCGATGGTGAGCGGGCCGAGCATCCGCAGCGCGTCGGCGACGCCCTCGACCCCCTTGAGTCGTCGGTCGGGGTCGAGACGTTGCAGCTCGAGCGCGGTCTGCTCGATGACGCCCGGGTCGAGGAGTTCGCGGAGTTCCACCCGACCGAGGAGCTCGCCGAGCATGGTGCTGTCGACCGCGAGAGCCGCGGCCCGGCGCTCGGCCAACGGGCTGTCGCCCTCGTACATGAACGCGCCGACGTAGCCGAACAGGAGCGAACGGGCGTAGGGCGAGGGCTGATCCGTCGTGGTCTCGATGATGCGGATCGCGCGCGACTGCAGCTCGCGGGCGAGGTGGTCGAGTGCCGGGAGGTCGTAGACGTCCTGGAGACACTCGCGGAGCGTCTCGAGGATGATCGGGAACGTCGGGTACTGCTTCGCGACCTCGAGGAGCTGCGCCGACCGCTGGCGCTGCTGCCAGAGGGGCGAGCGTTTCTGCGGCGAGTAGTTCGGGAGCAGGAGGGCACGGGCGGCGCACTCGCGGAACCGCGAGGCGAACAATGCCGAGCCGCCGACCTCCTGCGTGACGAGGGCGTCGAGCTCCTCCGGTTCGAAGACGAAGAGTTCCGCTCCCGGCGGCTCGCTCTCGGTGTCGGGTAGGCGGACGATGATGCCGTCGTCGCTCGCCACCGCCGAGCCGTCGACCCCCAGCCGCTCCTGCACCCGGGCGCCGACCGCGAGCGCCCAGGGGGCGTGCACACGGAGTCCGTAGGGGGAGTGGAGGATGACCCGCCAGTCGCCGAGTTCGTCGCGTGAACGTTCGACGACGAGGGTCGTGTCGTTCGGGACGACGCCCGTCGCCTCGCGCTGCTCGCGGACGTAGGCGACGAGGTTGCTGATGGCCCGCTCGTCGAGGCCGGCCGCTTCGAGACGTGGGGTGGAGCCCGTTCCGGTGGTGTCGAGCTCGCGCACGAAGGCGCCGATGGCGCGACCGAGCTCGGCCGGGCGACCGATGCCGTCGCCCTTCCAGAACGGCAGTCGCCCCGGCTGGCCGAACGCCGGCGTCACGAGCACGCGGTCGTGGGTGATCTCCTGGATGCGCCAGCTCGTGGCGCCGAGGGCGAAGACGTCGCCGACGCGGGACTCGTAGACCATCTCCTCGTCGAGCTCGCCGACGCGCGCGCCGGCACCCGACTCGCCGACCATGAAGACGCCGAAGAGCCCGCGGTCGGGGATGGTGCCGCCGCTCGTGACGGCGAGGCGCTGCGCTCCCGGTCGCCCGGTCAGGACCCCGGCGTCGCGATCCCAGACGATCCGCGGGCGCAGCTCGGCGAAGGCGTCGGAGGGGTAGCGTCCGGCCAGGAGGTCGAGCGTCGCCTCGAAGGCCGAGCGGGGCAGGGAGGCGAACGGGGCACTGCGCTTGACCGTCTCGAACCAGTCCTCCACGCCGAGTTCGTCGAGCGCGACCGCAGCGACCGTCTGCTGCGCGAGGATGTCGAGCGGGTTCGAGGGGACCTCGATCGCCTCGATGAGCCCGGCCTCCATCCGCTCGGTCGCGACCGTGGTGCTGATGAGGTCGGCGCGGTGCTTCGGGAACAGGACGCCGCGGGAGACCTCGCCCACCTGGTGGCCGGCGCGGCCGACCCGCTGCAGGCCGCTCGCGACGCTCGGCGGGGACTCCACCTGGATGACGAGGTCGACCTCGCCCATGTCGATGCCGAGCTCGAGGCTCGAGGTCGCGACCACGCAGCGCAGGCGTCCGGACTTGAGGTCCTCCTCGATGCCCGCGCGCTGCTCCTTGGAGACGGATCCGTGGTGGGCGCGTGCGAGGAGGGGGATGTCGTCGTCGCTCTCCTCGGTTGCCGGCCGGGCGGCTGCGGCCGCGACGCTCGTCGAGCCTCGGGTCTGGCCGCTCTGGGCCATGAGCTGCGCCGGTGGACGCCCGGCACCGGGGGTCGTGAGGGTGGCGTCGCTGAGTCGGGCCTCGTTGATCTCGTTGAGCCGGGCCGTGAGCCGCTCCGCCAGCCGACGGGAGTTGGCGAACACGATGGTGGAGCGGTGCGCGAGCACGCGGTCGACGATCGCCTCCTCGACGTGCGGCCAGATGCTGCCGACGCGGTCTTCGCCGCCGCCGTCGCTGTTCGGGGTGTACCCGGTGAACCCGCCACCGCTGCCGTCGTCGTCGGCCTCGCCGGGTGTCCGCATGCCGGCGTCGGGGTCGGTCATGTCGTCGACCGGGACGACCACGTGCAGGTCGAAGGTCTTCGCGGCCGGCGGGGCCACGATCTCGACCGGTGCGCGGCCTCCGAGGAACCGCGCGACCTCCTCGGCGGGGCGCACCGTGGCGGAGAGCCCGATGCGCTGCACGGGCTTCTCGAGCATGGCGTCGAGCCGCTCGAGCGACACCGCGAGGTGCGCGCCGCGCTTCGTCGAGGCGACGGCGTGGATCTCGTCGATGATGACGGTGTCGACCGTGCGGAGGGTTTCCCGCGCCGCGCTCGTGAGCATGAGGAAGAGTGACTCGGGGGTGGTGATGAGGATGTCCGGTGGCTCTTTGGCCATCGCCCGGCGGTCGGCGGACGGGGTGTCGCCCGAGCGGACGCCGACACTGATGGTGGGTGGCTCGGTGCCGAGGCGGCGTGCCGCCTGGGCGATGCCGACGAGCGGGGTGCGGAGGTTGCGCTCGACGTCGACGCCGAGGGCCTTCAGCGGCGAGATGTAGAGGACACGGGTGCCGCGGGAGCGCTCACGTTGGGCGGCGGCGGCCTCCGCTTCGTCGGCCTCGAGCCCGGTGAGCGGGACGCCGGTGCGCGGCCGGACGGCGTGCTCGGCGATGGCCTCGGAGAGCAGGCGGTCGATCGACCAGAGGAACGCTGACAGGGTCTTGCCCGAACCGGTCGGCGCGACGACGAGGGCGTTGGCGCCGCGGGAGATCGCGTCCCAGGCACCCGCCTGCGCCGGCGTGGGCGCGACGAACGCCCCCTCGAACCAGTCGCGCGTCGCGGGGGAGAAGCGCTCGAGCACCTCGGTCATGGGTTCCATCATCCTGCACCCCACCGACACCGCGACCGGCGTCGCGCGCGGCCGCGTGGCCCCGTATGATCCCGCCGCGGGTCGGGCGCGGTGTCCGGTCGAACCGCCGCCCACCTGGATCGCCGCTCGGCTCCATACGGTATGAAGGAGCTATGAGCGTTCGCACCCCTGATCCCAACCCGGAACCCGATCTCCCCGGCAATTCCAATCCGGGCTGGCTGTCGGACGTCGAACTCGAGGAGATCCGCCGCCGGCTCCCGCTGCTGTACGTGGAGGCCGTGCCGGTCCGCGTCGACGGCTTCGGTGTCGTCACCGAGGTGGGCGTCCTGCTCCGGGCCACCGCGCTCGGCGAGATGACGCGCACGCTCGTCTCCGGTCGCGTCATGTACGGCGAGACGATCCGCGACGCGCTCTTCCGTCACCTGGAGAAGGACCTCGGTCCGATGGCGTTCCCGCTGCTCCCTGCGTCGCCCGTGCCGTTCCAGGTGGCCGAGTACTTCCCGTTGCCGGGCCTGTCGCCGTACTCCGACGACCGGCAGCACGCCGTCGCGCTGGCGTACGTCGTCCCGGTGACCGGCACCTGCGAACCCCGCCAGGACGCGCTCGAACTCACGTGGATGACGCCCGAGGCGGCGTCCTCCGACGCCATCGCCGCCGAGATGGAGGGCGGCCGAGGCACGCTCCTCCGCGCGGCCCTCGCCTCCGTCGGCCGGCTGCGCTAGCCCTTCGACAGGCTCAGGGACCGGGGGAGCGGCTCAGGGACCGGGGCGCGTCAGCGGGTGTAGCGGACCTCGTCGATCATCTCGCCGAGGAACGGCTCGGTCTTGGCTCCGCCGTCGAGGACGAACCCGTTGCGCTGGTAGAAGCGGTGCGCACGCGGGTTGTCCGCGGCGACCCACAGGAACGACGGCTGGCCGTCGGGGATGGCGGCGTCGAACAGCTGCTGACCGATCCCGGTGCCGTGCCACGCGTCGAGCAGGTAGATGAAGTAGAGCTCGCGCTCGCGGGGTGCGTCCTCCTCGCGGGCCGGACCTGAACCGGAGAACCCGACGATCTCGCCGTCGACGAGGGCCGCGAAGTGCGTGTACTCGGGGCCCTGTGCAGCCCAGTGGGTCCAGAGCTCGGCCATGCGACGCGGCGACAGCTTCGCGAGCGTCGCAGCGCTGATGAGGTGGTCGTAGGTCTCGTGCCAGGACGTGGCGTGGACGCGTCCCAGCGACTCGGCATCGACGTCGCGGACGGGGCGGACGACTGCGTTGACGTTCATGGTGGAACCGTATCCCGAGCGCCCCCGTCTCGCGAAATCGAGCGGGTCCACGAACGGCGAAGCGCCGCCCACCCTGCGGTGGACGGCGCTTCGTTCGAGCGGTTCGCTGCTAGTTGCCGCTGGACGCGCGACGGTTGGTCCGGGGACGCGAGGACTCGGTGGGAGCGCCCGAGTTCGCGGCGTAGCCGGTGCTGTAGTGCGTGCGGCTGCCACCGGTGGCGGCACCGGCACCGGCACGGGCACCGCCCGAGCGACCGGCGCCGGAGCGCTGTCCGCCCT
>NZ_JACYTW010000120.1:0-4830 GCF_014841395.1 Plantibacter sp. CFBP 13570
CGATCAGCCTCGCGTCGAGGTGACCGCCTCCGGGCGCGAGCCGGTGGCGTCGGCCGCCGGCCGGACGGCGGGGTGCTCCTCGGACGGGCCCGACCACGGCAGCGTCACCGTGAACGTGGTGCCGGCGGACGACGAGGCGACCTCGATCGAGCCTTCGTGGCCCTCGGCGATGGACAGCGCGATCGCCAGGCCGAGACCCGTGCTGCCGGCGGCACGCGAGCGCGACGAGTCTGCCCGGGCGAAGCGGTTGAAGAGTTCGGGGAGGAAGGCCTCGTCGATGCCGGGTCCGTCGTCGGCGATCGTCAGCGAGGCGCACTGCGGCTCGTCGGGACTCTTCGGTGCGCTGATGCGGGTGACCACGGAGGTGCCGGCCGGGGTGTGCACGGCGGCGTTCGACAGCAGGTTCACGACGAGCTGGTGGAGACGCTCGCGGTCGCCGCGCACGATGATCGCGCGCTCCGGCACGTCGACCGACCAGTGGTGCGCCGGTGCCGAGACGGCCGCGTCGCTCACGGCGGCGGCGACGAGGTCGCTCAGGTCGACGTCGTCGAGGTGCAGGTCCTGGCCCTCGTCGAGACGCGCCAACAGGAGCAACTCACTGACGAGCGAACTCATCCGGGTCGCCTCCGACTCGATGCGGGCGAGCGCGTGCTCCGTCATGGGCGGGAGGTTCTCGCTGTCCTGGCGGGTGAGCTCGGCGTAGCCCTGGATCGCGGCGAGTGGCGTCCGGAGTTCGTGGCTCGCGTCGGTGACGAACCGGCGCATGCGCTTGTCGGTCGCGGCACGGACGGCGAGTGCGCGGTCGACGTGGTCGATGAGGCCGTTGAGCGCCTCGCCCACCTTGCCGATCTCCGTCCGGGGATCGGTGTCGGCCTGATCGACCCGCACGTCGATCCCGGTGTCGCCACGCTCGAGTTGCAGGGTGGACACCTCCTCGGCGGCGGCGGCCACGCGGGACAACGGTCGGAGCCCGAGGCGGACCACGATGATCGCCCCGACGATGGTGACCGCGAGCGCGAGCACGGCGAGGATCGCGATGACGATCGCCTCCTGCTGCACGGCCGCTCGCGGGGTGGCGAGCGAGACGCCGGCCACGAGGGTCTCGCCGTCGCCGTGGTCGAGGAACTCGAGCCGGTATCCGCCGAGCGACCCCAGCTCGATGTTCTGTCGCTCGGAGCTGTCGACCGCGACGGCCTCCTCGATGAGCGCCTTCGTCCGCACGTCGAGCGCCGTCGCGTTGGACTGGGTGAAACGCGCGGAGTCGACGACCCCACCGTCCGCGACGAGCGCGATGAGCGTGCCGGGCCCGTGGCCGACGTAGTCCACGAACGGCTTGACGTAGCCGGGCTCACCGCGCGTGGCATCGGGGTCCACCACCGCTCCGGCACCGGCCTGCTGATCGTGGAACTTCACCACGGAGTGCTCGAAGGCCTCCATCGACCCGGTGAGCTGGGTGTCGACGACGGCGGTGACCGACCCTTCGACCGTGACGATCGTCAGGATGCCCGACACCGCGAGGACCGCTGCGATGACCGCCGCGATGCCCGTCACCAACCGTCGCTGAAGCGTCCACGGGTGCCGCCGGTCCGCCCGAGGCGTCGGCACGCCCGCAGTCGGAACCGATGCGGTGCTCATTCGACCGGCCGCAGCACGTATCCGACACCGCGGACGGTGTGGATCATCGGCGCACGGTCGGCGTCGATCTTCTTGCGGAGGTAGGAGACGTAGAGGTCGACGATGCTGGCCTTGCCGGCGAAGTCGTAGTTCCACACGCGGTCGAGGATCTGGGCACGACTCAGCACGCGCTTCGGATTGCGCATGAAGTAGCGCAGCAGTTCGAACTCGGTCGTGGTGAGCGCCACCGGCTCGCCGTCACGGCTGACCTCGTAGCTGCGCTCGTCGAGGAAGAGCCCGCCGATCGTGATGCGGGAGTCGTCGTCGGACACGACGTGCGCGGTGCGGCGGAGGAGACCGCGGAGACGGGCCACGAGCTCCTCCAGCGAGAACGGCTTCGTCATGTAGTCGTCGCCGCCGGCGGTGAGGCCCATGATGCGGTCGTCCACCGAGTCGCGTGCGGTGAGGAACAGCGTCGGGGTGCCCGATTCCGGCTCCCCCTGCGAGAAGCTGCGGAGCTGGCGCAGGACGCTCAACCCGTCCATGTCGGGCAGCATGATGTCGAGGACCACGACGTCCGGACGTTCCGTGCGGTAGCGCTGGACGGCCTCGCGACCGTTGGTGGCGACATCCACGACCCACCCCTCGTAGCCGAGGGCCAGGCTCACGAGGTCGGTCAGGACCGCTTCGTCGTCGACGAGGAGGACGCGGATGGGTGAACCGTCGGCCCGGTACATCCGCGGTAGCTTGGCGAGGACCGCCCGGCGGCGCCCCGAGTCGACGATCTGCGTTGGCAGGTCGGAGGGCATGGGTCGATTATCCGTCGTCGAGCTGCGAGGCGCGGGAGCGACGGGCGATTCATAGAGGCCTCATATCTTTTCAGGCCGAGCCCATGGGCGCGGTGCCTACCGTGGAGGGCATGACCCGAGCAGAACCCGTGGGCACGTCGTTCGCCCCCCGCCGTCGTCGGACGGCCGGAGCGACGGCCGAGCCCGCGGACCGGATCCGGAGCGGCCTCGCCGCCGCGGTCCGTGCTCTGCGTCCCCTGTTCCCGGCAGGTGTCTCACGTCCCCGGTTCCTCCGCGGGCCGCGGATCGAGGCTCCGGTCGACGCGCACCCGATCACCACCGACCGTCTCGTCCTGCGTCGCCACCGGTTGGAGGACGCCGAGGCCTGGTACCGCATCCAGTCCACACCGGCGGTCGTCGAGCACCTGCCGTGGCCGGTCCGCGACCGCGAGGCGTCCCGCGAGCACCTGCGCCACCGCGTCCGGCACAGCCGCCTCTGGCAGTCGGGCGACTTCCTCGCCTTGGCCGTCGAGCACGACGGGCAGCTCGTCGGAGACGTCTCCCTACATCTCCGGGAGGTCCACCCCGCCGAGCGCTCGGTCGAGATCGGATGGGTCCTCGACCCCGCCGTCGGTGGACGCGGTCTCGCGAGCGAGGCTTCGGAGGCGATGATCGACCTGGCCTTCCGCGAGCTCGAGGCGAAGACCGTGACAGCGGTCATCGAGCCGGAGAACTCCAGGTCCATCGCCCTCGCCGAGCGGCTCGGCTTCCTCCGGGCGACCGCGCCGCGCCGCTCGTCGAGCATCACCTTCGCGATCACGCCCTCACTCCTCGCCGCACGTCGTGCAGAACGCGTCGAAGCCACGCACACGGGGTCCACCGTCACGCACCCCTGATCGCCGGCGTCCCGATCGCCGAACCTGCCGGGGCTGAGTCTCCCCCACTCCAGCCTCGGCAGGTTCAGCCGTCGGGACGCCGTCGACGTGCGTCCCTCGACTCACACGTTCGCAACTCAGGTGCTCCCCGGCGCGTCGCCTCCGGCTGCCGCCCGACGGCGCCGACTCGCCCGTGGCGTCCTGAGTTGTGCGCAGTCCAGGGTTCCGGTCGGTTCCAATATCCTATAGGATTATCGCGATGTGCCGGCTCGCGCCGGATCGACGGACTCGATGACGAGGAGATGCAGATGACCAGGCTCTGGAACCGACCGGCCGACTTCGCGGATGAGATGGTGGACGGCTTCGTCCGCGCCAACGGACGCTGGGTGCGCAAGGTCTCCGGCGGGGTGTCGCGCTCCACGAAGTCCGCGGAACCGGAGGTCGCCCTCGTGATCGGTGGCGGATCCGGGCACTACCCCGCTTTCGCCGGCCTCGTCGGACCGGGACTCGCTCACGGTGCGGCCATGGGCAACCTCTTCGCCTCACCGTCGGCACACCAGGTGGAGAGCGTCGTCCGCGCGAGCGAACAGGGACGGGGTGTCCTCCTCAGCTACGGCAACTACGCCGGCGACGTGTTGCACTTCACCGCCGCCCAGGACGCCGTGCGCGCCGACGGCATCGACTGCCGCACCGTCACCGTGACCGACGACATCTTCAGCGCACCGCCCACCGAACTCGAGAAGCGGCGCGGGATCGCGGGCGACCTCACCGTCTTCAAGGTCGCAGGCGGCGCTGCCTCTGGTGGGTATTCCATCGACGACGTCGAGCGCGTGGCGATCCTGGCCAACGCCCGGACCCGTTCGATGGGCGTCGCGTTCTCCGGGTGCACGCTGCCCGGTGCCGACGAACCGTTGTTCTCCGTGCCGGAGGGGCGGATGGCCGTCGGCCTCGGCATCCACGGCGAGCCCGGTATCGACGAGACCGACATCCCCTCCGCAGACGGACTGGCGGAGTTGTTCGTGCACCACCTCCTGAACGAGGTCGAGATCCCGGAGGGCGTCACGCCGAAGGGCGCGCGCGTCGTCCCGATCCTCAACGGCCTCGGCTCCGTGAAGTCGGAGGAACTGTTCGTCGTCTACGACCGCATCGCCTCCCTGCTGGAGGACGCCGGGATCACCCTCGTCGACCCGCAGGTCGGTGAGTTCTGCACGAGCTTCGACATGGCCGGCGTCTCGCTCACCCTGCTCTGGGTGGACGAGGAGCTGGAGCGACTGTGGAGCGCTGCCGCGGACACCCCGGCGTTCCGCACGGGCGCCGTCGACTCCAGCGCACTCGAGACCGTCGCCGCCGACGACACCGAGGACGTCGCCTTCGTCGTGCCGGACGCCTCGCCCGAGTCGCAGGAGTCGGCGGCCGTCGTGGCCGACGCGATCTCCGCGATCCACGAACTCCTCGCGGAGCACGCGGACGAGCTGGGACGCCTCGACGCCATCGTCGGCGACGGCGACCACGGCATCGGCATGGACCGCGGGGCGACCGCCGCCGCCGCCGAG
>NZ_JACYTW010000121.1:0-4605 GCF_014841395.1 Plantibacter sp. CFBP 13570
GGCGCGCGCCGAGGTCGTGGTCATCGGCGCCGGGATCGTCGGTGCGGCGGCTGCACGCTCGCTGGCCGAGCAGGGCCGCGACGTCCTGCTGCTCGAGCGGTACCCGCGCGGTCACGAGCACGGCTCCTCCCACGGCGCGACCCGCATCTTCCGTCAGGGTTACGACGCCGACGACTACGTCGCCCTGACCTCCGAGGCGCTCGCGGCTTGGCGGGCGCTCGAATCGGCGAGCGGGCGGACGCTGCTCGACCTCACCGGTGCGCTCGACCACGGCCGCCCCGAGATGCTCGCGGCGATCGAGGCGGCGATGACCCGGGGTGGGATCGCGTCGGAGCGCCTCACCCCGGAGCAGGCGAGCGACCGCTGGCCCGGACTGCGGTTCGACCGCGAGGTCCTCCACCACGCGACCGGCGGGCGACTGTACTCCGCCGAGGCGATCGAGGCCCTGCTCGACCTCGCCGAGGTGGCCGGAGCGACCCTGCGCTTCGGCCTGCGGGTGGCGGGCGTCGATCCGACCGAGTCGACCGATCCGACCGCCGGTGTCGGCGGCGCCGTCGTCCGCACCGAGCTGGGCGACGTCGTCGCGGACCACGTGGTCGTCGCGGCCGGCTCCTGGACGCCCGACCTCGTCGGCGCCCTCGCTCGCAGCGTCGGCCGTCCGCTGCCCGAGATCGTCGTGACGCAGGTCCAGCCTGCCCACTTCCCGAGCGAGCTGGGCGCCGACGCCTGGCCGAGTTTCGTCCACTACCCCGCCGAGGGGTCGAGTGTGTACGGGCTGCTGACGCCGGGCGAGGGGGTCAAGGTCGGGCTGCACGGCGGTGCCGTCCACGTCCACCCCGACGAACGCGACGGCCTCGCCGAACCCGAGGAACTCGCGCGGCTCACCGCCTACGTCGCCGAGTGGGTGCCCGGCGTCGACGCGTCCGCACCCCATACCATCAGCTGCCTCTACGATCTGAGCCCCAGCGAGGATTTCGTGATCGACCGGATCGACAGCATCATCGTCACGACGGGATTCTCCGGTCACGGGTTCAAGTTCGGCCCGGTACTGGGACGCCTCATCGCCGATCTCGTCGACGGAGCCGAACCGCACCCGAGGTTCGCGCTCGCCGCGCACGCGGTACCCGTCGCGCCATCAGCATCAGCACCCCCGCAGTCACCCGAAGGAACCGCTCCATGAACCGATCCGCCAGATTCGCCACGGTCGCCATCGGCCTCGGTGTCGTCGCCGCCCTCACCGGTTGCACGGCCCAGGGCGGCACCACCACGACCACCGCGCTCGTCATCGGCACCACCGATCAGATCGTCTCGCTCGACCCGGCCGGTGCCTGGGATCGCGGCTCCTTCACGCCGCAGAACCAGATCTACCAGCACCTCCTCAGCTACGACGAGGGCGACGTCGTCCCCGCGCCCGACGCGGCGGAATCGTGCGACTTCACCGACGAGACCACCTACGTCTGCACCGTCAAGGAGGGGCTGACCTTCTCCAACGGCCACGCGCTCACGGCCGAGGACGTCGTCTACTCCTTCACCCGCGTCCGTGAGATCGCCGCCGACAACGGCCCGTCGCCGCTGCTCGCGAACCTCGACAGCGTCGAGGAGGGAGACGACAACCAGGTCGTCTTCCACCTCACGGTCCCGAACGACCAGACCTGGCCCTACGTGCTCACGAGCATGGCCGGGCCGATCGTCGACGAAGAGGTCTTCCCGGCGGACGAGCTGCTGAGCGACGACGACGTGATCGGCTCCGGCCCCTACGCCGTCGACAGCTACCAGGCGGGCGGGCTGCTCTCCCTCGAGGCGAACTCGCGCTACTCCGGGACCCGCGCGAAGACGCAGCACGTCGTGCTCAAGCCGTACACGACGGCGTCGAACCTGCGGCTCGACCTGGAGAAGGGCGACGTCGACATCGCCTACCGCTCGCTGACCGCGACGGACGTCGCCGACCTCCGGAGCGACTCCGACCTGCAGGTCGTCGAGGGGCCGGGCGGTTCGGTGCGGTTCCTCACGTTCAACTTGAACACCCAGCCGGGCGCGAACGACGCGCAGAAGCTCGCCATCCGGCAGGCGGTCGCGTCGCTCGTCGATCGTGAGGAGATCGCCGACCAGGTCTACAAGGGCACCTACGCGCCGGCGTACTCGGTCGTGCTCGACGGTCAGACGGGTGCGACGCCCGCGTTCCAGACCGCGTACGGTGACGCGCCGGACCCCGCGAAGGCCGCGGCGATCCTCGCCGCCGCCGGTGTCAGCACCCCGGTCGCCCTGCCGATCCAGTACACGAGCGACCACTACGGTCCCGACTCCGACCAGGAGTACGCGCTCATCAAGTCGCAGCTGGAGGAGTCCGGCCTGTTCACCGTCGACCTGCAGTCGACGGAGTGGACGAGCTACGTGAAGGAGCTGAACCCGGAGTCGGGTTACCCGGCGTACCAGCTGGGGTTCTTCCCGGACTACCCGGACCCCGACAACTTCCTGCGATCGGCGTACTCGACGACCGGCGCGTCCGTCGCCAACGGATACTCGGACCCGGCCGTCGACGCGCTCATCGACACCGAGGCGACGGCGACCGACCCGGCGGCGCGCATCGCGGCGATCGAGCAGATCCAGGCACTGACCGCGACCGCGGCTCCGATCATCCCGCTGCTCCAGGGCACCGAGACGGTCCTCGCGCAGAAGAACGTGACGGGCCTCGAGGACACGCTCGACGCCACCTACACCTTCCGCTTCGCGGTCCTCGACCGCACGAAGTAGCCGTCGCCGCTGGGGTTTGTGCCAGCGCGGTGCGCTGACGTGAGCGCGGGTCTGTGACGTGAGCGCGCCCCTCCGGAGACCCGCGCTCGCGTGCGCGGGGAGCGCTCACACCGGGTGTGCGTCATTCGCGCGGGCGCACCGCGCCGGCACCCGGTGGGGAGGTCTCAGGTCAGCGCGGTGCGCTGGCGCGAGACCTGCCGACTCGGCGTGGGCGCGGGTCTGTGAGGTGAGCGCACCCCTCTGGAGACCCGCGCTCGCGGCCGCGGGGCGCGCTCGCGTCAGCGCACCGCGCTGGCACCCATCACAAGTGGGGGAGGACCTGGGCGAGTGCGATCGTGGCGTCGCCGGTCAGGGACAGGGTGCCGGCCTCGAGTCGGAGGGCGTCGTGCCGCTGGAGCGCACCAGGGCTGAGACCTGGCCCCTCCGCCGACAGCAGTCCATCGAGGAACACGACGAACGTGGTGGCTCCCGGCGGCGTGATGACCAGCATCGAGCCGTCGACGACGCCGACCTCGAGCGATCCGCGGAACCGGTCCCGCGACACCATCAGGTTGAGATCGAGCGTCGGCCCGACCACGCCCCGCGACGACACCGCTGAGGCCCCGTCGAAGGCGGCGACCTGCCACCGGTCCAGCTCGACCGGCTCACCGTCGATCACGAGTCCGAGTCCGCCCGCCGACAACGCCATCAGCTGACGGTCGACGCCCGGGAACGACGAGAAGGTGACGTCCGACTCGACCGTCGCGATGCTCAGCGTCCACCCCGGAGCGGCCGGCGCGTCGCCCTCACCATCAGCGCTCCCACCATCGGTCCGAAGCCCGACGGGTTCGACGGCGATCTCCGTCGCGGTCCCCAGCCCGTTCCGCCAGCGGTAGCTCCGGTGCCCGGCGGCCGGCAGCAGCACAAGTGCAGGACCCTCCGTCGAATCACTCACCGCTGCGTCGTCCCAGCCGTGACGCGCTCGCCGCGCTGCCGGACGCCGACCGTCAACGGCACGCCCGGCCGGTAGGCGAGGTGTGAGACCGAGGGCGCGTCGAGCACCTGCAGGTCCGCGAGACCACCCACGCGAAGCGATCCGACGGCGTCGGCCCCGTGCTCGCGACCGACCGCCGCCGCGGCCCCGCGCGTCGCCGCCCACACCGCTTCGGCGATCGTCAGCCGCATCTGCAGCACGGCGGTCGCGACGCAGTACGCCATCGACGTCGTGTACGAGGTGCCCGGGTTGCAGTTGGTGGCGAGGGCGATCGAGGCTCCGGCGTCGATGAGGGCGCGCGCCGGCGGGAACGGTTCACGCGTCGACAGATCACAGGCCGGGAGCAGGGTCGCGACCGTCGACGAACCCGCCAGGAGGTCGACGTCGGCGTCCGAGAGGTGATTGCAATGGTCGACGCTCGCGGCCTCCAGCTCGACCGCCAGGCGCACCCCGCCGCTCTCGCCGAGTTGGTTCCCGTGCACCCGGACACCCAAGCCAGCGGCGCGACCGGCGAGCAGCACCTCGCGCGACTCCTCGACGTCGAAGGCGCCGACCTCGCAGAACGCGTCGATGTACGACGCGAACGGAGCCACCGCCGCGAGCATCGGCCCGGTGACGAGGTCGAGGTAGTCGCGGCGGTCGACACCGGCCGGCACGAGATGGGCCCCGAGGAAGGTGACGACGTCGGCGACCTCGGCCGCCGCGCGAGCGGATCGCTCCTCGCCCTCCACGTCGAGCGCGTACCCCGTCTTCGCCTCGAGGAAGGTCGTCCCCTGCGCGAGCGCCTCCGCCCGCAACCGCCGCGCACCCGCGACGAGCTGCTCCTCGGAGGCCGCGCGGGTGGCAGCCACGGTCGTCGCGATGCCGCCCGCCGCGTACCG
>NZ_JACYTW010000122.1:0-4393 GCF_014841395.1 Plantibacter sp. CFBP 13570
GACCGACGCATCGGACGCCTCGGCCGCCCCCGCCGAGGCGCGCCCCCGCCGCCGTCCGCGCTGGGCGCTCCTCGGCCTGACGCCGTTCGCCCTGTACACCCTGCTCTTCCTCGCGGTCCCGACGTTCCTCGCCCTCGCCACCGGCTTCTTCGACGGCGACGGCGCGTTCACACTCGACAACCTCACGGCGCTCGCCGAGCCGGCGGTCCTCGGGGCGTTCGCCAGCTCCTTCTGGGTCTCCGCCGTCACCGCGGTCGCCGGAGCCGTCATCGGAGCCCTCGTCTGCTACGCGCTCCTCGCGGTCCGACCCGACGGGCTCATCCGCACCTTCGTCGATGCGGCCTCGAGTGTCCTCGCCCAGTTCGGCGGCGTCATGCTCGCCTTCGCCTTCATCGCGACCATCGGCATCCAGGGGCTCGTGACCGTGTTCCTCAAGGACCGCCTCGGGGTCGACCTCTTCGCCGACGGCGTCTGGCTCTACCAGGTCCCGGGCCTCCTCCTGCCGTACCTGTACTTCCAGGTGCCGCTCATGGTCATCACCTTCATGCCCGCGATGGAGGGCTTGAAGCGCACCTGGTCCGAGGCGAACGCGACCCTCGGCGGCACGCGCTTCACCTACTGGACCCGGATCGCGATGCCGATCCTCGCCCCCTCCTTCCTCGGGTCGCTCCTGCTGCTGTTCGCGAACGCGTTCTCGAGCTATGCGACCGCCGCCGCGCTCATCAGCCAGGGTGCGCAGATCGTGCCGCTGCAGATCCGCGGTGCGCTCATCAGCGAGACCGTCCTCGGCCGCGAGAACCTCGCCGGTTCGCTCGCGATCGGGATGATCGTCGTGATGGTCGTCATGATGACGGCCTACTCCGCCCTGCAGGCGCGGACGGAACGGTGGCAGCGATGAGCGCCGTCCGCGACTCGGCCACGCCGTCGAAGCTCACGAGCCGGATCATCCTCGTCGTCGTCGCGGTGGTGTTCGCCGTCCCGATCCTGTCGATGGTCGAGTTCACCCTGCGCGCCGGGATCGACGGCGGCCACGACCTCGGGCACTGGGCCGCGATCCTCGACCCGGAGAACTCACGGAAGTACCGGGTGCTCTTCCAGGGCATCGGCAACTCCGTCGTGCTCGCCGCGGTGACGGTCCTGATCGTCGTGGTGCTCCTGCTGCCGACGATGATCCTCGTCAAGCTCCGCTTCCCGAAGCTGCAGCGCGTCCTCGAGTTCGTCTGCATCATCCCGATCACCGTCCCGGCCATCGTGCTCGTCGTCGGACTCGCACCGGTCTACTCCGTCGTGGCCAGGCTCCTCGGCAGTGCGCCGTGGACGCTCGCGTTCGCCTACGGGATCACGGTGCTGCCGTACGCCTACCGGGCGATTGCCGCGAACCTGCAGTCGGTCGACGTCGGCACCCTCGCCGAGGCCGCGCGCACGCTCGGCGCCGGCTGGGGGACCGTCCTCGTCCGCGTCCTGCTGCCCAACCTGCGTCGTGGCGTGCTGACGGCGTCGGTCATCTCGGTCGCCGTCGTCCTCGGTGAGTACACGATCGCCTCGCTCCTCGGACGCAACACGCTGCAGACCTCGCTCGTGCAGGTGTCGAAGAGCGACCCCTTCGTCGCGGTGGCCTTCGCTCTGCTGGCGCTCGCCTTCGCATTCGTCCTGCTGTTCATCATCGGCCGCGTCGGATCGATCCGACGCATCAGGGAGACACCATGACCACCATCGACCAGTCGGCACCGGCAGCGACGCCCGGAGACGGACGCCCGGCCGGCGCAGCGGTGCGGTTCGATCGCGTCGTGAAGGACTACGGCTCGGGTGCCCGCGCCCTCGACGGCGTGAGCCTCGACCTCGCGCCCGGCGAGTTCGTCGCGCTGCTGGGGCCGTCGGGGTGCGGGAAGACGACCGCACTCCGCAGCCTGGCGGGACTCGAGGACATCACCTCGGGGAGCGTGCTCATCGACGGCGTCGACGTCGTGTCCGTGCCCACCAACCGGCGCGACCTCGGCATGGTGTTCCAGTCGTACTCGCTCTTCCCACACCTCACGGTGCTCGAGAACGTCGAGTTCGGCCTGCGCATGCGGAAGGTGCCCGCGGCCGAGCGACGGACGCGTGCCGCCGAGAGCCTCGACCTCGTCGGCCTCGGCCACCTCGCCGCCCGCTACGCCCACCAGCTCTCGGGCGGGCAGCAGCAGCGCGTCGCCCTCGCCCGGGCGTTGGTCACGCGGCCTCGGGTCCTCCTCCTCGACGAGCCGCTCAGCGCCCTCGACGCCAAGGTGCGCGTCCAGCTGCGCGACGAGATCCGTCGGATCCAGTCGGAGCTGCAGATCACGACCCTCTTCGTGACCCATGACCAGGAGGAGGCGCTCGCCGTCGCCGACCGGGTCGCCGTCATGCGCGCCGGTGTCATCGAGCAGATCGGGACGCCGGAGGAGCTCTACTCGCGGCCGTCGTCGCCGTTCGTCGCGGAGTTCATCGGCCTGAGCAACCGGATCGCTGGTGTGCTCGTGCCCGGTGGCGTCGAGGTGCTCGGGCAGGTGCTGCCGGTGATCGGCGAGCAGCCGGGGGACGGGGCCGTCGTCGCGCTCGTCCGGCCTGAGGACGTCGTGTTCACCGACGCGACGGAGCCCGCGGTCGGGTCCGCTGCGGTCGTGCTCACGTCCAGCTTCCTCGGCCCGGTGCGTCGCACGACCGTCGAGCTGCCGGACGGCACGCTGGTCGCAGTGCAGCACGGTGCGACGGAACGACTGGAGGCGGGGGAGTCCGTCCGCGTCCGCTTCGCCGGTCGTCCCGTCCCGGTGCAGGCGGCCTGAGCACCGGTTCCCGAGCCCACCACCGGTTCCCGAGCCCACCACCGGTTCCCGAGCCCACCACCGGTCCCCTGAGCCCACCACCGGTCCCTGAGCCCACCACCGGTCCCTGAGCTTGTCGAAGGGCTACGCCTTCGCGTTCTGCCGTGGCACGACGACCTGCTTGATGATCAGCAGGATCGACGCCGTCACCGGGATGGAGACGAGGGCGCCGAGCAACCCGATGAGCGAACCACCCACCATCGCGCCGATGACGACGAGGGCGCCGGGCACCGCGACCGCCTTGTTCATGACCCGCGGGGTCAGCACGTACGACTCGATCTGCATGTAGACCAGGTAGTAGACGATGACGATGAGTGCCGTCGTCGGTGAGTCGAACAGCCCGACGGTCGCGACGACGACGGTCGCGATGATCGAGCCGACGAGCGGGATGAGCGTCACGAAGAAGATGACGACGGCGAGGATGCCGGCGTACGGCACCCCGACGATGAGCATCATGATGAGCCCGAGGACGGCGTTGATCCCGGCCAGCACCACCATGCCGCTCACGTATCCGCCGATCGAGGCGGTGATCTGGTCGGTGATCGACACGACGCGCGGCCGGGAGCGACGGGGCACCAAGGAGTAGAAGGCGTTCTTCATCGCCTGCATGGACGCGAGGAAGTAGAGCGCGAGGACGAGGGCGATGAAGCCGCCGAAGAAGCCGTTCGCGATGCCGACGCCGAGGTTGAGGGCGCCGCCGGCCAGGACGACCCACGTCTTCGGGTCGGCGGCCACCCCGTAGAGCCAGTCGAGCGCGCCCTGGAGGTCGACGCCCGGACCGAGGTAGTCGCTCAGGGACCGGAACCACTCCTGGTCCTGGATGCCGGTCAGGAAGGTCGGGGCGTTGCTCACGAGTTCGACGGCCTGCCGGGTGACGACGGGGATGACGAGGGCCAGGAGGAGCGCGAGCAGGACGGCGAAGACGGCGAAGACGATCGCGATCGCGAACGGGCGCTTGATGCCGCGTGCCTCGAGCCGGACGACGACCGGGTCGAGGCCGAGCGCGATGAAGAGGCCGACGGCGATGGAGACGAGGATGGTCGACAGTGAGCCGAGGGTGAGGACGAGCAGGATGGCCGCGAGGGCACCGAGTGCTCCGACGAAGCCGATCGCGAAGGGGCGCTGGAGGGTCGTCCTGACGGTGGTTGTCACCTCGGCCGGGCGATGGGCACGGAACCGGACCCGCTGCTGACGTGCCGCCGGACGCAGCGGCTGGTGGCGATGGGGTGCACTCGTCATGCCGCAAGCGTATTGCCCACCGCCCGTTTGCCCGACAGCTGTCGTGGTACCGGAGGATGAGACCGGGGCACGCAGGATCACCCGACTGCGGGATGTGCCGGGTGCTCGGGTTCAGGACGATGGGAACATGTCATCGATCACCCGCTCGCACGCCGTCCACACCCGGGTCACCGCACCACTGCGGGCGGTCCCGCTGACGGAGCCGATGCCGAGCCGGCGCGACGAGGCCGCGGAGCAGGGAGTGGTCGCCGAGCGCGTCAGCGCTACGGCACACGTCGCCGCCGGCGCTGCCGGGGTCGACCTCACCGCCTCGG
>NZ_JACYTW010000123.1:0-4390 GCF_014841395.1 Plantibacter sp. CFBP 13570
CCACGCTGGCGGGGGCCGGAGCGCGGTCGGCGACCACGGGCTGCGCCGAGACCGCGGCCTGGCCGCCCTCGACGGCAGCACCCTCGACGCCGATGCGACGCTCGAGCCGCTCCACCCGGGCCAATGCACCACGAGCGGAGTCGTCGGCTGCGGGCACGAGGATGCGCGCCATCATGAGCTCGAGGTGGAGCCGGGGCGACGTGGCGCCCGTCATCTGGGTGAGCGCCTCGTTCACGACGTCGGCCGTGCGCGACAGCTCGGCGATGCCGAACGCCCGCGCCTGGGCGAGCATCTTGTCGAGTTCGTCCTGCGGGAGCCCGCGGAGGACCGCCGCAGCGTTCTCGCCCGTGGCGGCCACGACGATGAGGTCGCGGAGTCGCTCGAGCAGGTCGTCGACGAAGCGGCGTGGGTCTTGGCCGGTCTGGATGACGCGGTCGACGGTGCTGAAGGCGGCACCCGAGTCGCGGGCGGCCAGGGCGTCGACGACTTCGTCGAGCAGCGCCGTGTGGGTGTAGCCGAGCAGGGCGACCGCGCGCTCGTAGTCGACGGAGTCACCATCGGAGCCGGCCATCAGCTGATCGAGCAGGGACAGCGTGTCGCGAGCGGAACCGCCACCGGCCCGGACGACGAGCGGCAGTACGCCGGCCTCGACACCCACGTGCTCGCTCTCGCACAGCTGCTGGACGTAGTCGAGCATCTGCGCCGGCGGGATGAGCCGGAAGGGGTAGTGGTGGGTGCGGGAGCGGATCGTGCCGATCACCTTGTCGGGCTCGGTCGTCGCGAAGATGAACTTCACGTGCTCCGGCGGCTCCTCGACGATCTTCAGCAGGGCGTTGAACCCCTGCGGGGTGACCATGTGCGCCTCGTCGAGGATGAAGATCTTGTAGCGGTCGCGCGCGGGCGCGAAGATCGCGCGCTCGCGGAGGTCGCGGGCGTCGTCGACACCGTTGTGGCTGGCCGCGTCGATCTCGACGACGTCGAGCGAGCCGGAGCCGTCGCGGGAGAGGTCGACGCAGCTCGCGCAGACGCCGCATGGGGTGTCGGTCGGGCCCTCGGCGCAGTTGAGGCAGCGGGCGAGGATGCGAGCGGACGTCGTCTTGCCGCAACCGCGTGGACCGCTGAACAGGTACGCGTGGTTGACGCGGTTGGTGCGGAGGGCCGTCATGAGGGGATCGGTCACCTGCGCCTGACCGATCAAGTCGGCGAACGTCTCGGGCCGATACCGGCGATACAGAGCTGTGACCACCCACCAATGGTAGCCGTCGCCCCCGACATCGGAGTCGGGGATCGGACTCCCCCGTCCGTTCGCCCATTCCCGGGCGAACGAACGTTCCCTCGCCCAGGAATGGGCGAGGGAACGTGTGCTTCAGGCGGAAGCCGTCAGCGTCGGACGATCATGATCCAGGAGAGCTGCACGTCGGTGCCGCCACCCGAACCGACGGGATCGAGGGTGATCGACAGACGGCCGTCCGCATCCGGCTGCACGGACGACAGCGTCGCCACGGTCGGGGTGCCGGTGATCGGTTGCGCACTGAGCAGCGTCGCCCCGTTCGCCCCGATGTCCGCGCGCCGGTTGTCCGCCCACTGCGACCACGGGTCGTACAGCCCGACGTACACGTCGTAGCTCCCTGCGTCGAGGGAGTCGAACGCGTACTCCAGCGTGCGGTCGGTCGCGGAACTCGCGACGTAGCGGAGCGACTCCGAGAACGGCCCGTCGGTCGTGCCCGTCTCCGCACCGATGACGCCCCAGTTCGCGCCGGTGGCAGCGTCGGCCCCGAGCGTCCGGTCGAACGTCGAGTTGAGCAGGGTGCCGTCGGCGTCCGCCACCGAGCGGATCGCGTCGTACTCGGGCGACGCCGATCCCCCGGCGTCGACGAGGTAGACGAGGTCCTTCGGGACGACCGTCACCTGCCGGGTCACGGGGCGGGAGACGCCCTCGACCGTGCCGGTGAGCGACACCGGGCCGGGGACGGCGAGCGCCGCGGTGTCCCACGTGATCGACCGGGTGGTCGTCGTGCCACCCTCCGTGACCTGCGCCTCGCTCGGCAGCGTGCTCGCGTCGCCGAGCCGGACGGTCGCCGGCACGTCGACGTCGATCGCGACCTTGCCCTTGCCCTCGAGGTCCGCGAGCGTCCACTCGTCGTACCACTTCAGGGAGAGGGATCCGTCGTCGCCGAACTCGAGCGGGAGCCAGACGGCCGGCGCGTTGCGGAGGTCGGACGGCGTCCAGCGGTCGCCCATGTAGACGAACTTGCCGGCGGCCGCGTCGATGGGGATCACGGACGTGCTCTGGCTGCCGTGGGTCGTCGACGCACCGGAGCCGCTCACCGGGTTGCCGTGGTCGGTCCACTCCCCCAGCATCGAGTCGGCGGTGGCGTACTTGGCCGGATTGGGGTTCCAGCCGGTCGCGCCCGAGGTGATGAGGTAGTACGTGCCGTCGTAGACGAACACGGCCGGAGCTTCCCGCTGTCCACCGATGTAGGTGCGGGTGAAGTCCTCGCCCTTCACGGCACGGTCGACGGGTGCCGACAGGAACATGGAGTTCGACGACAGCTTGGAGATGAAGAGGGTCAGGTTCTCCTCGCTCGCGTAGATGATGTAGCCGGTGCCGTCGACGTCGGTGAAGAGGTTCATGTCGCGGGCCATGCCGGGGCTGTCGGGCTGGTAGTTCGGCTCGCCCTCCGGCGCGACGTTCAGGCGGTAGCTGTCCACGTAGCGGAACGGGCCGGTCGGTGAGTCGGAGACCGCGACCCCGGCAGTCGCCTTCGCGTACTGCGCGTCGGACGTCGCACTCGGGCCGTCGGTGTGGATCCACATGACCCATTGCTCGGTGGCGGCGTTGTACATGACCTTCGGCCGCTCGAGGATCGCCGCGGGGACGACCGGATCGCTCGGGACCGTCAGGAGGTCGCGGACGACCACCGCGCGTTGCTGCGCCGTGTAGTCGGCGTACAGCTCGGCTGCGACCGGATCGGTCGTGAGCTGGTCGGCGGTCGACAGGGCCTGCAGCGCGAGGCCCTCGTCGGTCCAGTTGTACAGGTCGCGCGAGGAGTACACGTGCACCCCGCGGCTGCTCGCGTAGCCGTTCCACCGGTCTTCGCCGTACCAGTAGTAGATCGGCTGGCCGTCGGCGTCCGTCGACGGCACGACCTGCCCGCCGTGCGCCTGGATCGGGTTGCCCTGGTCGTCGACCCAGGCCTGGCCCGGGCGGAAGGAGTCGTAGGTGACGATCGGCCGGAGTGCGGTGAGTGCGGCCCCGAGCGCGTCGTAGGCGGCCGTGAGTGCCGCGGTGTCGGTCGACCCGGCGTCCACGAGCGCCTGGGCGTCGGCGATCGCGGCGTCGAGGACGGCGAGCGAGTCGGCGACGTACCCGGCGCGCTGCCCCTCGTCGAGCGTGACAGCTCGGATCTTCGCCGCGAGCACCTCGGTGGACGCCGTGTGCGGTGCTCGGATGACGATGTAGTTCACCGCGGGGTCCGTGTAGGTGTTGGTCCGACCCGCCGGGCTGTGGACCTCGAGGTCGAGGGTGCCGTCGTCGACGCTCACCGTGAGCTGCTGCTCGAGAAGCGCACCGGCCGGCGCGGTGACCTGGGCGAGCGTCTCGCCCTCGGCCCTGAGGTCGAGCGGTCGTGCCGCCCAGCCGCTCGGCAGGTTGAACCCGAGGGTGACCCCGTAGTCACCGGCCGGGAGGTCGAAGGCGTAGTCGACCGACCGCGTCGGGAGGGAGCTGCCCGCGGGCGGTGCGTCGTACCGGAGGGAGGCGGTCTTCTCGGTCCCGGAGGAGCTGTTCGCCGTTGGGTTGCTGTTCGCGTCGGCGACGAATCCCCAGGACGCGCCGGTGGCGGCGTCGACCCCGTAGGACTGGTCGGTGCGTGACTGGTACAGCCCGATGTGGTCGCCGGCGGAGACCTCGTCGGTCACCGTGCTGCCGGCGTTCGCGAAGTAGAGGACGAAGTCGTTGGCGACGAGTTCGTCGACCGTCGGGCTCGGGTAGCTCGGTGCAGCCTCGGCGCGTGGTGCGTCCGCCGTGACGAGGGCGCCGGAGAGCCCGAGCGCGAGGACGACCGCGCCCGCGACGCCACTCCGTCCGACACCGCCGCTGGAGGACGCGTCCTCGGCGGCGCTCGAGGCGGCGACCCGACGACGGCGGAGGATGAGCAGTGCACCCGTGAGCAGGAGTACCGCAGCCACGATCACCGCGGCGGCGATCGAGACACCCGACACGGCGAGGCCTCCGGCACCTCCTGCGTTCGTGCCCGAGCCCGGCTGACCGACCCCCGGGTTCGCCCCGGGCTCGCCGCCCGGCCCGGTTCCGGGATCGGTGCCGCCGGGCAGGGAGTCGACGGTGTTGCCCGGGCCGCCGTTCGTGCCACCGGCGACGGGGACTGCA
>NZ_JACYTW010000124.1:0-4244 GCF_014841395.1 Plantibacter sp. CFBP 13570
CCGGCCGCACCGATCACGGGAGCCGCGGCCTCGGCCGGTGCGGGCGATCCCCCGGTGACCGGCGTCTGGACCGGCCCTGCCGCGGTCTGCTCGAGCGGCGCCCAGCCGCCCTCGGTCGGTGTGGCGTCCGGTCGCTGCATGTGAGATCTCCCGTGGTCGTGTTCGCCTCCGACGCTACGGAACGCCGGCCGACGGCGCATCCGCCGGCCGAGGGACCATACCGCGCGGCGCATCCGCCGCCTGGGGGATCACGCGGTGAGGTGACAGCCGCAGGACTCCCGCAGCAGGAGCCCGACGGGGACGACGGTGCTGCGCTCGTGCTCGCCGTCCGCGTCACCGAAGCGGGCGAGCGCCCGGGTGGCGGCCAGGCGGCCCAGTCGTGCCGGGTCCTGTTCGATGACGCTGACCGCCGGATCGAGCTGGTCGGCCATCGGGAAGTCGCCGAAGCCGAGCGAGGCGATCCCCCGTGAGCGCAGCGCGGGGACAAGCGCCATCGTCACACGCGCGTTGGCAGAGAACAGGGCCGTCGGCGGGGAGGCGAGGGCGAGGAGACCGTCGACCACGGCGGCGGCCGGTTCGCGGTCCGTCGCGTCGAGGCTGACGAGGGCGTCGTCGAGGTCGATCCCGCTCTCGGCGAGCGCAGAACGGTAGCCCTCGAGTCGGCGACGGGTGCTCGGCGGGTGTGCCGAGTCGGCGATGAAGGCGACCCGGGTGTGCCCGTGCTCGAGCAGGTGCGTCGTCGCGAGGTAGGCACCGCGGTGGTCGTCCTCGACGAAGCTGTCGGCGTCGAGCCCACCGGGGGCGCGGTCGACGAACACGATGGGTGTGTGCTCGGCCCACGGCGCGAGCCACGACTGGTCCTCCGCGACGGGCGCGAGGACGAGCCCCATGAGTTGTGACCGGAGCAGCGAGTCGAGCACGGCACGCTCGCGCGCCGGGTCGTCGCCGATGCTCGTGACGAGGGTGGTGATGCCCGAGACCGAGCAGACCTCCTCGACGGCTCGGACGACCGCGGCGAAGAAGGGGTCGACGACGTCCGGGACCGCGACGCCGACGGAGGAGGACCGCCCGGCGCGGAAGGTGCGCGCCAGGACGTTCGGGACGTAGTTCAGCTCCCGCATGGCCGATTCGACCCGCGACCGCGTCTCCGGGAGCACGTGCGGGTCGTCGTTGAACACGCGGGAGACCGTCTTCGAGCTCACTCCGGCGAGGGACGCCACGTCCTGCATCGTGGCCATGGCTGCTCCTCGGGTGGTTCCACCTGCGTGGCGTGGTCGGATCGGGCTGGTTCGCGGGCGGCGACCGAGGACGCCGCCCGCGAACCGTCAGCGACCGGCGAGCGCGGTCTCGATGACCTGCTCGAGCTCACGGAGGCGAGGCAGCGCACGGTTCGTGAGCAGTTCCTCACGCTTCGCCGACGAGATCGAAAGGCTATCCTTCCACAGCGAACGACCGGCCATCGCGCCGCCGGCACCGTTCTCGACCGCGGTGCGGACCTGGCCGACGAAGGTCTCGTGGTCGACGCCGGCGGAGAGCACGGCCCACGGCACACCGGCGGCGGCCTCGGTCACGGCTGCGGCGGCCTCGGCGGAGCCCGGGTACTGGAGCTTCAGAACCTTGGAACCGGCGGCGACGGAGATCTCCGCGGCGCCGCGCACGAGCTCGGGGAAGATCTCGGCGTAGGCCTCGTCGCTCTCGCCGTCGAGCTGGTAGACGAGGATCTCGACGATGAGCAGCACGCCCTCGGCGGTGCACTCCTCCACGAGGCGGGCGATCTCGTCGATGACGACCTGCTCGGCCTCCCGCTGGTCGGAGCGCAGGTAGAAGAGCATCTTGGCGGCGTCGCCACCGAGTTCGCGGACCCGACGGGCGTCCATGCCGGGGACGTACTTCGTCCGGCGCAGACCGTTCTCGGTGTCGAAGCCCGAGGAGTCCATGCCGACGACGAGACCGGTCGTGCGGGAGAGGGTGCGCTCGTCGACGACGAGCGGGAGGGCTACCTCCGGGTCGAGGAGGATGGCGGGTGCGTGGTTGCCGAGGAACCGGACGAGGTCGCTCTTGGCCTCGGCGAGTTCGTCACGGCTGATGCCGGCCGCGCCGTTCGGGGCGTCGGTCATGACGGCCTTCATGCCGTTGCGCTGGTCGCCGGCGACGATGAGCATGCCGCCGCCCGGGGTGCTGATCGTGGCCATGGCGCGGCGTTCGAGCGTCGTCAGCTCGTTGGTCCTGGTGGCTACTGCGTTCATGAGGTGCTCCTTGTGCTTCGGATGGGGTCTGATCCCGGCAGCGGTCGCGCCGGGGAGGATCGGTCTGGGTCGTCGGGTGGTCGGTCGGTCAGGGGTGTGATCGGGAGATGGCGGGTTCGAGGAGGGCCCCGGCGAAGACGGCTGCGCCGTATGCCGTGTCCTGGGACCGGTGCGACACCTGCACGCCGGGCAGGACGGCCGCACGAGCGCGTTGCACGGACCGCATGCTGGCCCAGCCACCGGTGAGCAGCGCCGAGGTGGCCGGCGCGACCTCGCGGTCCATCGCCGCGATGAGCACGGCGAGTTCGTCGTTGCCGTGCCGGAGCACCGCTTCGAAGACCTCTGCCGGTCCTGCGCCGTCGGCACGGACCGTGAGCTTGAGGACGCCGTCGTCGTTCCGGGCGCCCGCGACCGAGACGTCGCCGTCACCGAGCAGCCCGCCCGCCGGGAGCGCCATGACCTCGTCGTCCAGGCGGTCGCGCCCTGCGCGGTCGGTCACCCCGACAAGCTGGAGGGTGCGGCGCATGAGCAGGCCGGTCTTGACACCGGCGACGAGCACCCAGGTACCCGGCACGACGTGACGGACGCAGTTGATGAACACCTCGGCGAGGCGCTCCCGGGCGGCGAACGGGAGTGGTTCGTCGAGGCGTCGCAGCAGGACCTCGGCCGTGCCCATCGACACGTGGTACCGCTCGGCGGGGAACGAGCCGGTGGAGACGGCCGACACGAGGTGGTCGTGGCCGGCGACGGTCAGGGCCGCACCGGAGAAGACCGGCGGCACCCACGGGCTGCTCGCGGCGCCGAGCGGGGCACCGGCGTCGGTGAACGGCGGGAGGAACGATGCGTCGACGCCGAGGTGGTCGAGCAGTTCGAGCCACGGCTCACCCGTGTCCTGGTCGAGCAGGCCGGTGCGCGACGAGAGCGAGTACTCGGCGGCCTCCTCGCCGCCGAGCGCCGAGACGAGGTACTCCGGCAGGTTGAGCCAGCGCGTTCCGGCGAGGTCGAGTCCGGCGTCACGGAGGTGGAGGAGCTTGATGACCGAGACCTGCACGCCGAGCGGCAGGCCGGTCCGACCCGCGAACTGCTCCGCGATCTCGGCCGGGAGGGCCGCGAGCTGTTCGGCGCCGCGCGGATCGAACCAGGCGATCGCAGGCGCGACGGGCCGGCCGACGGCGTCGAGGACGATCCCGGACTCCCCCATGCCGGAGACGGCGAGGGCCCGGACCCGCGCGGCCGGCCCGAACCGGTCGACGAGTTCCGCACCGACGTGGTCGAGGAGCTCCCGGACGGTGGCGATGAGGGACGCCGCCTCCATCACGGTCGTGCCGCCTGGACCGGCGAGCCACGGGGTGGGCAGCTGATGGATGAGGACTTCGGCGCCGTCGGCGTCCGTCACGAGGATCTTGACGCCGGTGCTGCCGAGGTCGAGGCCGGCGACGAGTCGATCCGAGGCCACGGAGGCGACGGCGGTCGAGTCGAGGTTCGCAGCAGGGTGCACGGCGGTGTCCGTTCAGGTTCCGACGTCCGTGTCGGCTTCCGACGATGGCTTCATGTCATCGATGTCATGGCGAGCATACCTCGTTCATGTCATCGATGACATACCCCAGCGTGAATTCTTCGGAAACCGGGTACCTGATGCTGGCGGAGGCCGGTGGGCTCAGTCGCCGAAGTCCTCCGCCGTCGACTCGAACACGATCTCGAGATCGACCTCGAACGACTCCCCGGGCTCCACGATCCGGCCGGCCTTCCCACGATCCGGACCGGCCGCGTGACTCGGCCAGCAGGTTCCGGGTTCGATACCGAGGGCGTACGACCCCGCGGCTGTGCTCCGCCACACCGTGAGGAAGGGCAGCTGCTCCGGCCGGAACCGGACCGTGACCGTGCCGGCCTCGCCCGACAGGGTCGCGATGGACCAGCCGTCGGGCCCGGCGACCGCGTCGAGGGCGTCGACCTGCTCGTCGGCCGCCGGCTCGGGCTCGCCGATCACCCGCCGCCAGC
>NZ_JACYTW010000125.1:0-3836 GCF_014841395.1 Plantibacter sp. CFBP 13570
TTAACGCAAAATGGCCACCCAAGAACCTTGGGTGGCCATTTCAACGAAGAAGTCCGGCGGTGTCCTACTCTCCCACAGGGTCCCCCCTGCAGTACCATCGGCGCAAAGAGTCTTAGCTTCCGGGTTCGGAATGTGACCGGGCGTTTCCCTCTCGCTATGGCCGCCGAAACACTATTGATGTATCAAAGTGAACAAGCAAACCAACACGCTGTGCGAACACAGTGGTGTTGTCTGCGGGTTCTCGACCGTACATCGAGAACCACTCAGTGGACGCGTAGCATCTTCGTATTCAAACAAAGAAAGTGTTATCAAATTATCGGCTTATTAGTACCGGTCAGCTCCGAGAGTCTTTCGTCCTCTCTTCCACATCCGGCCTATCAACCCAGTAGTCTGGCTGGGAGCCTCTCGCCCGAAGGCATGGAAATCTCATCTTAAGGCCGGCTTCCCGCTTAGATGCTTTCAGCGGTTATCCATCCCGAACGTAGCTAATCAGCGGTGCTCCTGGCGGAACAACTGACACACCAGAGGTTCGTCCAACCCGGTCCTCTCGTACTAGGGTCAGATCCTTTCAAATTTCCTGCGCGCGCAGCGGATAGGGACCGAACTGTCTCACGACGTTCTAAACCCAGCTCGCGTACCGCTTTAATGGGCGAACAGCCCAACCCTTGGGACCTACTCCAGCCCCAGGATGCGACGAGCCGACATCGAGGTGCCAAACCATGCCGTCGATATGGACTCTTGGGCAAGATCAGCCTGTTATCCCCGAGGTACCTTTTATCCGTTGAGCGACAGCGCTTCCACAAGCCACTGCCGGATCACTAGTCCCGACTTTCGTCCCTGCTCGACTTGTCAGTCTCACAGTCAAGCTCCCTTGTGCACTTACACTCGACACCTGATTGCCAACCAGGTTGAGGGAACCTTTGGGCGCCTCCGTTACTTTTTGGGAGGCAACCGCCCCAGTTAAACTACCCACCAGGCACTGTCCCTGAACCGGATTACGGTTCGAAGTTAGATATCCAGAGTGACCAGAGTGGTATTTCAACAATGACTCCACCTGAACTAGCGTCCAAGCTTCAAAGTCTCCCACCTATCCTACACAAGCCACACCGAACACCAATACCAAGCTGTAGTAAAGGTCACGGGGTCTTTCCGTCCTGCTGCGCGTAACGAGCATCTTTACTCGTAATGCAATTTCGCCGAGTTCGCGGTTGAGACAGCTGGGAAGTCGTTACGCCATTCGTGCAGGTCGGAACTTACCCGACAAGGAATTTCGCTACCTTAGGATGGTTATAGTTACCACCGCCGTTTACTGGGGCTTAAATTCTCAGCTTCGCCTTGCGGCTAACCGTTCCTCTTAACCTTCCAGCACCGGGCAGGCGTCAGTCCGTATACATCGTCTTGCGACTTGGCACGGACCTGTGTTTTTAGTAAACAGTCGCTTCCCACTGGTCTCTGCGGCCTTCAAACGCTTTCGGAGCAAGTCCTAATACGCCTCAGGCCCCCCTTCTCCCGAAGTTACGGGGGCATTTTGCCGAGTTCCTTAACCACGATTCTCTCGATCTCCTTAGTATTCTCTACCTGACCACCTGAGTCGGTTTGGGGTACGGGCCACTAGAACCTCGCGTCGATGCTTTTCTTGGCAGCATAGGATCACCTACTATCCCTTACGGGTCCGTATCGTGTCTCAGCCTTCACGAGAGACGGATTTGCCTATCTCTCAGCCTACGCACTTACACCGGGACAACCATCGCCCGGCATAGGCTACCTTCCTGCGTCACACCTGTTAATACGCTAAACGCACCAGCATGGGGTCGAGCGTTAGACCGGACCCATCATCCCCGAAGGGAATCAGTCGTCCGGGTTAGGACTCTTAGCACCACTGGATTATCTTGGGCGGTTCTTCGCGGGTACGGGAATATCAACCCGTTGTCCATCGACTACGCCTGTCGGCCTCGCCTTAGGTCCCGACTTACCCAGGGAAGATTAGCTTGACCCTGGAACCCTTGGTCTTTCGGAGGACATGTTTCTCACATGTCTTTCGCTACTCATGCCTGCATTCTCACTCGTGTAGCGTCCACGGCTGGTTTACACCGCCGCTTCACTCGCCACACGACGCTCTCCTACCCATCAATACGGCTGGACCACGAAGGCCTACCAAAAATATCAATGCCACAACTTCGGTGGCGTGCTTGAGCCCCGTTACATTGTCGGCGCGGAATCACTTGACCAGTGAGCTATTACGCACTCTTTCAAGGGTGGCTGCTTCTAAGCCAACCTCCTGGTTGTCTGTGCAACTCCACATCCTTTCCCACTTAGCACGCGCTTTGGGACCTTAGTTGGTGGTCTGGGTTGTTTCCCTCTCGACGATGAAGCTTATCCCCCACCGTCTCACTGCTGCGCTCTCACTTACCGGCATTCGGAGTTTGGCTGACGTCAGTAAGCTTTTGGGCCCCATCGGCCATCCAGTAGCTCTACCTCCGGCAAGAAACACGCAACGCTGCACCTAAATGCATTTCGGAGAGAACCAGCTATCACGAAGTTTGATTGGCCTTTCACCCCTATCCACAGCTCATCCCCTCAGTTTTCAACCTAAGTGGGTTCGGTCCTCCACGACGTCTTACCGTCGCTTCAACCTGGCCATGGATAGATCACTTCGCTTCGGGTCTAGGACATGCGACTGAATCGCCCTATTCAGACTCGCTTTCGCTACGGCTACCCCACACGGGTTAACCTCGCCACATATCGCTAACTCGCAGGCTCATTCTTCAAAAGGCACGCTGTCACACCAACAAGGGTGCTCCAACGGTTTGTAAGCAAACGGTTTCAGGTACTATTTCACTCCCCTCCCGGGGTACTTTTCACCTTTCCCTCACGGTACTTGTCCGCTATCGGTCATCTGGGAGTATTTAGGCTTATCAGGTGGTCCTGACAGATTCACACGGGATTTCTCGGGCCCCGTGCTACTTGGGATACTCCTCGCACGATTGCAGCATTTCGACTACCGGGCTGGCACCGTCTCTGGCTGGGCTTTCAATCCCATTCGTCTATACCACGTTCTAATGCTCCCCGAATATCAGTTCGGAGTGAGAAGTCCCACAACCCCGGACATGCAACGCCTGATAGCTATCACACATGCCCGGTTTAGCCTCTTCCGATTTCGCTCGCCACTACTGACGGAATCACTGTTGTTTTCTCTTCCTGGGGGTACTGAGATGTTTCACTTCCCCCCGTTCCCTCTACCCGCCCTATATATTCAGGCGGGAGTCACCAGATCACCACAAGGGGCCTGGCGGGGTTTCCCCATTCGGAAATCCTCGGATCACAGCTCGTTTATCAGCTCCCCGAGGCTTATCGCAGATTACTACGTCCTTCTTCGGCTCCAGATGCCAAGGCATCCACCGTTTGCTCTTAGAAATTTGAAATCACATGAGTTTGAATCGATCGGCACCAGTTACCTGATGCAGATTGACCAATGATCAACATCACTTCCGAAGAAGCATGTTTTGATCTTTGTGATCCACAACCCCGAAGGGTCATGAATCTAAGATGCTCGCGTCCACTGTGTAGTTCTCAAAGTACGGGCGGTACCTCTCTCCTTGACCATTGATGTCAAGCAAAAGAGGCCCTGAGGTTCGTCCTCGCATCCGAAGATGCGGATCCGGTCCCTCAGGACCCAACAGCGTGCATATGCAAACCCTCCAGCCGGCCACCGTTCCAATCTCCCGAAGAAGACGTACTTGCTGGCAGACTCTCACGTCTGCATCAATGTCAATGTTCCACCCATGAGCGCCACCCGAGAACATTCGTCTCAGTGTGACTTGGCAACGTAAACCTCG
>NZ_JACYTW010000126.1:0-3818 GCF_014841395.1 Plantibacter sp. CFBP 13570
CCGCACCGCAGCCGCCCACCGCCCCGCCGGTGACGCCGACGCCGCCCGCCGCGGACCACGACGTGCCGTCAGGCTCCGCGACGACGCCCGACACCGAGGCGCAGGACGACGATCTCCCGGAGGGCTCTTGGAGCCTGTCCGAGACGTTCGGCGACGACGTCCTCGGTGGAGAGACCGTCGAGGTCCGTGACACGACGATCGACGCTTCGGCGCCCACCGCCGCGCGACCCGACGAAACCCCGGCCGACGAAGCAGCTGCCGACGACGTCTGGACCGCCGAGCCGGCGACTGCCGAGGCCTCCGCACCGCGCACGGATCCGTTGGCCTGGTTGACGGAACCGTTCGGTGCGACGTTCGGCGCCGCGCCGGCGGCACCGGAGGAGCAGGCGTCCGAGGAACCGCACGCTGAGCCGGTCGACGAGGCGCCCCAGCAGTTCGACTCCGCGGAGGAGTCCGTCGCCGCCACCGATGAGGCGACGTCTCCGACCGCGAGCGAGCCGGTCGAGCCGACCGCCGACTCGGACCCAGAGCCCGCGTCCGACGGCATCGTCGCCTCCGAGCCGATCACCCCCGCGGCGCCGTTCCGCTGGGACACGGTCGCAGCGGCTTCACCCGCGAGTGCAGCGGAGCCGACCTCACCAGCCGACGTCCCGTGGCCCGAGACGGTCCCCGACGTCGACGCCGAGCCGCTCGATGAGACGCGGCCGTTCGACAGCCTCGGCGGTCCGGGCTTCTCGGCCCTGGCGGGTGCCGCAGCCGCAGCAGCAGCCGTTCCTCCGGCGCCGACACCCGGCGCTGACGCGGACGCCGAGCCAGGCCGTGACGACGTGCCGGTCGACGACGATGCGACGGACACTGCCGACGTCCCCCCGGCCTTCGGCCCGCCGACCCCGAAGGCCGAGCGTTCCATCACGGAGCTCATCTCCCTCGACGGCGTGCAACCCGAGCCCACGGTCAGCCCCTTCGGCACCGCGCCCTTCGTGTGGGACCTCGCACCGAACGACGCCCTCGACCCGCTCGTGCACGCGGCTCCCACGACCCAGCCCATCCCGGTCCCGCCGGTGGAGTGGGAGGGCGCCGAGTCGTCAGCCGTGAGTGCGGAGTCCCCCTCGGAGCTCGCGCTCGAGGGCGAGGTGCCCGATGCCGCGTTCATCGCCGGCGACGTCCAGCCCTTCGCTCCGGGCCTCGCCGCCGTCACGCTCGGTCGCCCGCTCGTCGACGGACCCGGTGACGAGTTCGCCAGCTGGACCGACGACGCGACCGAGACCGACAGCTCCGCGCCGGACGCCGCACCGATCGTCCCCGCCGCGAACGACACGGTCGACCTCTTCCCGACGCTGTCGCTCGGCGGGTTCGACGCAGCCGTCGCGGCCGGTGGCCTCGCCGCCGCAGGGGTCGCAACCGCTGCGGGCGCCGCTTCCGGGCTCGGCTCGGGCGACGACACCGACGACACGGAGACCTCGGACGACCTCGCCGCCGACTCCGCTCCCGAGACGGCACCGACCCCCGTCACCGATACTCCTGCTCCCGAGACCCCGGTGTTCGCCGTCGACCCGGAGGAGCTCGACGACGAGTTCGACGAGGAGATCGTCGAGTTCGACGCCGTCCCACTCGCTGCAGCGGGCGTCACACCGCTTCCGTCGTTCGTGCCGGACGGCGCAGTCGCCGACGGTGCGACCGATCCCACCACGGATGCCGCCGCATCGGATGCCCCACTCGCCGACGAGGGCTCGATCGGCCCTGAGCCGGTCGGCGAGCCCGAGCCTGTCAGCGAGGAGCTGCGGCTCGAGTCGCTGTTCGACCTCGGACCCGACACGGATGCAGTCCAGATCGCCTCGGCCGATGGCGCCGCGACTGACGGCGGGCCGGCTGCCACACCGCCCGCCGACACCGAGCAGGTCGACGACACGGCCACGGTCGCCCCGTCCGAGCCGTCCGATCAGCCAGACGCCATCGCCACGGCCGAGGCGACCTCGGCACGGTCGCTTGCCGACGCCTTCGCCGCCGAGGGTGGGTGGTCGCTCCAGGCCGACGCGATCGCCGACCCTGATCTCCCGCTCGCCCCCATCCCGGGCCTCGTCGCCGCCGACGGTACCGATGTCGACGGCACGGACGCCGACGACGACACCGGCGGGTCACGACGAACCGGGGCCCACGCTGCCGGAGACGACGACGACGCTGCGGACACCTCCCCGGTGGCCGAGCCCGATGTCGCCTCGAACACCGCGCCCACACCCGTGATCCCCGCCTCGGTCTCCGTCTTCGGCGCACACGCCGCGGCCGTCCCCTCGCAGGGACCGGTCGCGAACGTGCCGCAGACGGCCCCGGCCGCGCTCCCCGGCGAGACGGTCGCGTTCCCGGAACTCGACGGCGCGAGCGCGCTCACGACCCCGGCCGCGGCTGCGGGTATCGTCGGCGCCACCTTGCCGCCTCAGGCCACGCAGTCCGCTCCCGATCGCGATCTCCCCGAATACCGCGGAGAGCACGCGGATCAGGGCATCCCGAAGGCGCTGCTGTGGGCGGTCGTCGGCCTGGGCGCCGCGGTCCTGCTCCTGCTCGCGTTCTACTTCGGAACGCTCGTCGGGGCCGCGAATGCGGCCGGTGCGGCCGGAGACCCGGTGCAGCCGAACACGTCGGCCAGCTGGTCGTCGGCTGGAACGACGCACACCGTCTGACGTCGCGGGGAGCGTGCCCCGGCATCACCCGTCTCGCTGCGGGCGTGGCCAGATCAGCATTGGGATGACGCCGTATGACCATGCCGCGAGATGTACCAGTATCCACGCCCCCAACACCGCGCGCCGAGCGTCACCGGCCTGCAGCGTGAGTCCGGTCGAGATGAGCCACTGCGCCGCCGCGATGCCCGACAGGCCTCCTGAGATGAGCAGCGCGATGGAAGTGACCAGTTTCGCGTTTCGAAAGGCTATGGCGACCGTCGCCCCAAGCACCGTTGCGACTGCGCTCACCGAGCACCAGGACGCGAAAAACGTGGCGGTCGGAGTCGAGCGGTCCGCCGGCCCTGGCGTTGACCAGTGCGTACCGACCGCGTCCGGAAGTTCTCCGCGCCAGATGGTGTGGGAGACGACGATCAGTGCCATGGGGAGTGCCAAGGCTGCTACGGACACCGCCCTTCGGATCGGCACGGAGCGTCGGTTCATGGACGGAGCAGGTCGATCACGGCAGCGTTGATCGAGGTTGCAACGAACGCAGGCATGTAGGTAATACTACATATTTCAGATCACGATATTGGCGGTGGGAACCGTCAGGCGACGTCGATGACGGTCACGCCCGTCGAGCGGTCGCCGGACGCCAGGGCGACGAGTGCTGCCGGTGCCTCGTCGAGGCCGATGCGGTGTTCGATGAGGTCCTGCGGGCGCAGCGCACCGCTCGCGACGAGGTCGAGCAGCTCCGAGTAGTCGGACGCCGGCATGCCGTGGCTGCCGTGGAGTGACAGCTCCTGCGAGATGATGCGCGGCAGCGGGAGTGTCGGTTCGCTCGAGAACAGCCCGATCTGCACCTGACGGCCCATTGGCGCCAGTGCCAGGAGGCTGAGGCGCATCGTGGACTCACGCCCGAGGGCTTCGACCGACACCTGCACGCCCGCCGGCGCGGCTTCGGCGATGCGCGTGAGGACGGCGTCCTCGTCGAGCCCGCTCGAGTCGATCGTGTGCGTGACGCCGATCGACGCCGCGCGCGCCAGGGCAGAGGCGTCGATGTCGACGGCGATGACCTCGGCACCGAGCGCGACGCCGATCATGGCCGCGCTCAGCCCCACGCCGCCGCAGCCGACGACGAGCAGGCGCTCCCCGCTGCGGAGCCCG
>NZ_JACYTW010000127.1:0-3283 GCF_014841395.1 Plantibacter sp. CFBP 13570
GAACGGGCTCCGCGCGCTCGCCGACGCCCAGCAGGCGCTCACCGCCGGCACGCTCCGCATCGGCGCGCTCCCCTCGCTCGTCGCGACCCACGTCCCGGAGCTCGTCGCCCGGTTCCACGCCGCGCACCCCGACGTCCGCATCGAGGTCACGGGCGCCGTCGACTCCGCCGAACTGCTCGAAGCCGTCGACCTCGGGCGCATCGACCTCGGCGTGGCCGATGTGGCCACCGCCGGCCCCGGTGTCGAGGTGCGGCTCCTGGAGGAACAGCGGTTCGCGATCGTCCTCCCCGGCCTCAGGAACGTCGCCGAGCGCGAGGCCGAGCACACGCCGCCGACCATCACCGGCGACGAGCTGGCCACGCACACCCTGGTGACCCTTCCGCGCGGGACGTCGATGCGCGCCGTGACCGACGAGGCCTACGCCCGCTTCGGCGTGCAGCCACCGCGGGTCATCGTGACCACCCAGCGCGACGCGCTCACGCGGTTCGCGACCGCCGGCGTCGGGCTGACCGTGGTGCCCGAGCGTCTCGCCGACTGGGCTGCGGCGAACGGCGCCCGGGTCCGCCGGTTCCCGGCACCGGTCACGAGGAGCATCGGCCTGCTCGTGCGCCACGACAGCGTCCGGACACCCGCCGTGAGTGCCTTCCTCCGATTGGCGGAGCGGGTCCCACCCGGGGACTGACGACGCCCCGCGTCACCCGCAGAGGTCCGCGGCGGCGTTGCGGGACTCGACCTCGACGGGCGCGGGCGCGGCAGGCGGGGTCAGTGAGGCGAAGTCGTCGCCGATGACGAGCACGACGTCCTGCTCGTCCGGTCCCGGTTCACCGCTCACGACGACCGTGATCCCCAACTCCTGGGCGAGCGAGGCGGCCGTCGCCCGAGCCGCGTCCGAGTCGCGCGCGAGCAGGAGTGTGACCGGCGTGTCCGTCTCCGCGTCGCCGATCGACGCGACGGTGTAGCCGAGAGCGGTCAGTCGGTCGGCGGTCGCCGTCGCGACCCCGTTCGTCTGCGAGCCGTTGAGGACGCTGACCGCCTCGACCCGCACCGGTTCGACCGGGGCGACCGGCTCGGCGGGGGACGCATCACCGGTTCCCGCGATCGGCACCGGGACATCGGTGGCGAGGCTCGAGAAGACGATCGCGGCGTCATCGCTCGGGACGACCCGGTTGGCGTCCGACGGCGCCTCGGTCCACGGCATGGTCAGGAAGGTGATGGCCGACGCCGGCACCTGCGAGACCCGGTGCGCGAGCGACGTCAGGCTCGCGAGGTCGCCGAGCGCGGTGTCGACGGTGAGCGAGGAGGTGACCGCGTCCAGGAAGCGGATGAGGCGGTCCGGCCGGGTGAGCACCTCGGCACTCAGCGCCCGCTGCACGATCGCGGACATCACCATCTGCTGGTTGCCGAGGCGCGAGATGTCGCTGCCGTCACCCACCGCATGCCGGGTGCGGGCGAGCGCGAGCGCCTGCGTCCCGTCGATGACCTGTGCTCCAGCGGGCAGCGCGAGGTTCGAATAGGGATCCTCCATGTCCGACGGCAGACACACCGCCAGCCCGTCCATGCCGTTGACGATCGCCTGGAAGCCGCTGAAGTCGAGCTCGACGAAGTGGTCGATCGGCACACCGGTCATCGCCTGCACCGCGGCGACCGAACAGGCGGCCCCCGAGTTCAACGCCGCGTTCACCATCCCGTAGTCGTCGGGCGTCCCCCGCCCGGTGTCCGTGCACATCGACAGGTCGGTCAGCGTGTCACGCGGGATCTGCATCGCGTCGATCCGGGTGTTGCCCTCGGACACGTGCACGAGCACCATCGCGTCGCTGCGCTTGGTGCCGGTGTCCTCTCCGTAGTCGCCGACCGCGAGGTCACGGCTGTCGGAGCCGAGGAGGAGGACGTTGATCGCCGGGTCCGGTGCGCCCGGCTGCGCGGGCTCGGTCGAACGTCCGGCCGGGGCGGCGATGGCCTCGGAGCTGAGGTTGCCCTGCAGTCGCAGCGCGAGCGCACCGACACCCCCGAGGAGCGCGAGCACGAGGCCACCTGCGATGCCGACGATGAGGCGCCGACGGCGGACCCGTGCGCTCACCCCACCGCCGTGACGGCGAGCGTGGGCGGCACGTGGACGGACGGGTGCCTCGGGGAGATCAGGGAGATCGGGTCTGCGCATCGTCCCAGTGCACCAAGCGTCGAAGCGGCGGACAAGCAGCCTGCCCGGTGCGACTCATACGCGGCGCGCATGCGTCGGAGGGTCAGCTCACGGGCGAGGCGACCTCCGAGCCACGCAGCCCGGGCACCGCACGTTTGCCGAACTGGCCGGTGACGACCAGGATGAGCGTCGTCGCTGCGAGGAGGATCCAGCCCGGCCAGCCGAGCAGGGTGCCGAACACACTGCCGGTGTCCTGCATCGACGTCGGGCTGGCGAACAGCAGCAGCGCCCCGACGGCGGCGTTCACCGCGCCGTGGGCGATCACCGCCGGCCAGACCGAGGCGGAGCGGAGCCGCAACCAGCCGATGAGGACGCCGAGCAGCATGCACCAGCCCATCATCAGGAGCAGGCCGAGGACGTCGGTCCGCTGGTAGTTGTACCCGAGGAGGATGAGCGGTGCGTGCCACACGCCCCAGATCGCCCCGGAGAGCAGGAGGGCGGGCCAGGTGCCGAGCGGCAGGAGGTTCGGCAGCAACCAGCCGCGCCAGCCGAGTTCCTCCCCGAACGCGGACAGCGATGCCACCAGGACGCCGAGGGGCAAGGTGAGGAGCTGGACCAGGGCGACCGTGGTGAGCTCGTCCCGCCCGAGCTCGCCGGCGCCCGAGGCGGTCATGATGGCGGCGAGACCGGACAGGCCGACGAGGTCGAGCTGGATGAGCCCCATGGCCTGCCCGAGCAGCATGGAGCAGAACGCGAGGACGGGGAACCCGACGAGCGCCGCCGCGCAGAGCCCGAGGGTCCGGCCGAGGGGACGCAGCGGCGCGAGTCCGAGCAGCCGCGGGATGCTCCTCGGGCGGGCGACGAACAGCACCACGACGAGCGCGGCGATGGTCGGGGTGTACATCATGCCGAGGGTGATGAGCTGGAACCAGGGGTTCGCGAGTCCCTCACCCGACAGCCACAGCGGTGCGGCGATGAGCCAGGCGAGGCCGACGGCGAGCACGGTGAAGACCGTGACGGCGACCCACGGGACCCTGGTGGGCAGGATCGGGGCCAGCTCGCGGTTGCGCCGGCGCTGTCGGTCCGCCGCCGACTCCGGCTGCTGGGCGAGCGCAGCCAGCCCGGCCGCACCGATCACGGGAGCCG
>NZ_JACYTW010000128.1:0-2958 GCF_014841395.1 Plantibacter sp. CFBP 13570
GCGCTCGCGTCAGCGCACCGCGCCGACGCCGGAACGCGCGCTGTCACGTCGGCGCACCGCGCTGGCGCACCGGCCGGCGGAGTGTCTCAGGCGACGGGCAGGGTCGACGGCGTCGTGAACCAGACCGTGGTGTCGCCGTGGATGGTGCTGCCGTCGAAGGGCCCGCTCGCGACGAGCACGGCCGAGTCCGCGAGCGACGAGGGCACGGCGATGTCGTCCGCACCGGTGTTCGCGACGACCGTGACCGCACCGTTGGTCAGCGCGAGGATGGTGTCGGGTGCCCCCTCGATCCAGGCGATCGAGCCGAGTCCCAGCGTGTGCTCGCGGCGCAGGCGGAGCAGCGTGCGGTACAGCTCCAGGGTCGAACCGGGGATGCCGGCCTGTGCGTCGCGCGAATAGTCGTTCCAGTCGTCGGGCTGCGGCAGCCAGGACGCACCGGTCGTGTTGAAGCCGTACGCGGGGTGCCCGGCCTCCCACGGGATCGGCACGCGGCAGCCGTCGCGTCCGTACCGTTCGTGGTTCGTGCGGAACCACGTCGGGTCCTGTCGGGCGTCATCCGGCAGGTCGATGACCTCGGGGAGCCCGAGCTCCTCGCCCTGGTAGAGGTACGCCCCACCGGGCAGGCTCAGCATGAGGGCGGTCGCCGCCCTGGCCCGCTGCAGCCCGAGCGCCCGATCCGGCTGGCCGGGGGTGGTCGGACCGACACCGTAACCCTGGGGGTTCTCCTCCGTGAGCGCGAGGCGGGACGCGTGCCGGACGACGTCGTGGTTGGACAGCACCCACGTGCTCGGAGCGCCGACCTGCGCGAACGCCCGCAGCGACTCGCCGATGACCGCCTTGAGGTCCGCGGCGTTCCACGGGGTCTCGAGGTACGGGAAGTTGAACGCCTGCTGCATCTCGTCGGGACGCACCCACAGGGCCATCTTGTCGAGCGGGTCGACCCAGGCCTCGGCGCACAGCACGCGGTCGCCGTCGTACGTCTCCAGGAGCTCGTGCCAGTCGCGGTAGATCTCGTGCACGCCGTCCTGACCCCAGTAGGGCGCGGTCTCCGGCCACGAGGCGGGCCCGGTGCTGATGCCGGGTTCGAGAGCGACGCCCGCCGAGGCGCCACCCATGCTGCCGCCCTCGGCCGGTGGGGTGTAGTCGGGCAGGCCGTCGGCCTTGATCATGCCGTGCGCCACGTCGACGCGGAACCCGTCGACGCCGCGGTCGAGCCAGAACCGGAGGATGTCGCGGAACTGCTCGCGGACCCACGGGTTCGTCCAGTCGAAGTCGGGCTGCGAGGAGTCGAAGATGTGCAGGTACCACTGGCCAGGCGTGCCGTCGGCCTCGGTGACGCGCGTCCAGGCCGGACCGCCGAAGACGGACTCCCAGTTGTTGGGAGCGATCTCGCCGTGCTCACCCGTGCCGTCGCGGAACATGTACCGGGCGCGCTCCGCCGAGCCGGGCCCGGCCGCGAGGGCCTCCTGGAACCAGCGGTGGGCGCTCGAGGAGTGGTTGGGGACGAGGTCGACGATGACGCGGATGCCGGCAGCGTGCGCGGCGGCGGTCATCGCGTCGAAGTCGGCGAGCGTGCCGAAGATGGGGTCGACGTCGCAATAATCGGCGACGTCGTAGCCGGCGTCCTTCTGCGGGCTCGTCATGAAGGGGGACAGCCAGATGGCGTCGACGCCGAGCTCCTGCAGGGCGCCGAGGCGGGAGGTGATCCCGGGCAGGTCGCCGAGGCCGTCGCCGTTCGCGTCCGCGAAGGATCGCGGGTAGATCTGGTAGATGACGGCGGAGCGCCACCACTCCGAACCGGGGGTGGAGCCTCCTGCGGGGGAGGCATGCTGAGCTGCGGTCGCCGACGTGGTCGGGAGGGCGGAGTCCATGTCGCTACCCTAGGCCATTCACGGGGCCCGTCGCCGCTCGTGGACTGGCCAGCGCGGTGCGCTGACACGAGTGCGATGCATGGCGGCGAGCGCGGCGCTCCAGAGGGGTGCGGTCGCGCTGGCACCCCGCTCTCACGCCGGTTCGGTCACACGGGAGACGCGTCGATTCGGACCGGATTCCCGGCCACCGACCCGCTCGCCCTGCCTAGAGTGGGCACATGACCACGGAATCGGACGGCTCGGCCCGCAGTACGGCGAAGCGCGTCGCCGCGCAGGCGGGAGGCATCGCCGGATCAGCGGCCCGGACGACGCGTGGCATCATCCGTCGGAATCCGACCGCGAACCGGGCCTACCGGGCGGGCGTCGGTGTCGTCGGCGGTGGCACCGTGGCCCTCGGCGTGGCCCTGATCCCGCTTCCCGGACCGGGAGCATTGATCGCCGTCGGCGGGCTCGCCGTCCTCGCCTCGGAGTTCGAGGGTGCGAAGCAGGCCAGCACGAAGGCGAACGCCGCCGCCAAGAAGGGCGTCGCCGTCGCGAAAGACCTTCGGGCGAAGCGTCAGGCCAAGCAGGCTGCGAAGGCCGCACCGGAGCACTGACCCCGCGGCGCACGGCGCCGACCGACGCGCGGGTACGGTGGACCGGTGGGGACGTCGGCGAAGGGGAGTGGAGCCCGCCGGCCCGCACAACGCAAGACCGCAGCGCCCGGACGCCGCACGACCAGCGCCACCCGCTCGACGCGGAAGCCGCGATCCCGACCGACCGGCGCGCGCAACCACTCCCGACGTCTGACCGCGCCGACGCGCCGGAACCGGCGGGCGGGGATCCGCGTGGGATGGCTCGTCGCCGGCGGGGCGGTCGCGATCGTCGGTCTCGCCGTCATCGTGGCAGCGGTCGTCTGGGGACCGGAGCTCATCAGTCGGGCGGAAGCACGGGACTCGACCCTCGGAACCGCGCCACATGCAGCCGTCGAGGGACCGGGCATCCCCGCCGCGGGCTCGGCTGGAACAGCGCCGGCGGCCGTCACCGACCGGGTGGACCGTGCCTGGGCGACGGCCACGGCGCTCCGCCTCGGCATCCCCGAGCGGGC
>NZ_JACYTW010000129.1:0-2507 GCF_014841395.1 Plantibacter sp. CFBP 13570
CCGGCACCGAGGTCGACCCGGCCGCGTGGTGGCAGGCGTTGCAGGAGGCGGCCGCCGCCGCCGGCGGGTTGGCCGATGTCGCCGCGGTGTCGGTCGCGGCCCAGCAGCACGGCATGGTCGCGCTCGACGTCGATGGACGCGTCATCCGTCCGGCACTCCTCTGGAACGACACCCGGAGCGCGCAGGCCGCGACGGATCTCATTGCCGAGTTCGGCGCTGCGGAACTCGCCCAGCGGACCGGGTGCGTCCCCGTCGCCTCCTTCACGATCACGAAGCTGCGCTGGCTGCGCGACGCCGAACCCGGGAACGCCGCCGAGGTCGCCGCCGTCGCACTCCCCCACGACTGGCTGACGTGGCGTCTGCGCGGCTTCGGTCCGGCCGACGAGAGCCCGCTCGGCGCGGACCTCGCCGAGCTGACGACCGACCGCTCCGACGCCTCCGGCACCGGGTACTGGTCCCCCGCCGACGGCGAGTACGACCGCGAGCTGCTCGTCGCAGCGCTCGGCCACGATGCGATCCTCCCGCGTGTACTCGCGCCGGAGGAGTCCGCCGGGACCGGTGTCGACGGCGGCCTCATCGGGCCGGACACCGTCATCGGGGCGGGTGCCGGAGACAACGCGGGAGCCGCCCTCGGGCTCGGGGCGACGGCCGGCGATGTCGTCGTGTCGATCGGCACGAGCGGGACGGTGTTCGCCGTGACGCCGGCCGTGGTCCGCGACAGCTCGGGCACCGTCGCCGGGTTCGCCTCGGCCGACGGCGCGTTCCTCCCGCTCATCGCGACGCTCAACGCCGCCCGGATCCTCGACGCGGTGGCCGCGCTGCTCGGCGTCGACCACACGGAACTCGGTCGACTCGCGCTCGAGGCCCCGGCCGGGGCACGGGGTCTCGTGCTCCAGCCGTACTTCGAGGGCGAGCGCACCCCGAACCGGCCGGACGCGACGGCGACCCTCTTCGGCATGACCCTGGAGTCGACGACGCGCGAGGGCCTCGCCCGGGCGGCGATCGAGGGGCTGCTCTGCGGACTCGCCGACGGACTCGACGCGGTGCTCGCGCAGGGCGTCACGGCGGAGCGGGTCCTGCTCATCGGCGGTGCGGCGCAGAACCCGGCGGTGCAGGCGATCGCTCGCGAGGTCTTCGACGTGCCGGTCGTCGTGCCGGCCCCCGGGGAGTACGTCGCCGACGGCGCCGCGGTGCAGGCGGCCTGGGCACTGAGTGGTACTCGCCCGGCGTGGGCTGCGGTGGGGGCCGGCGACGGCGCCGACCAGGCGGACGCGGTCGCTGCGGACGCGTCCGGGATCGCCCGGGAGCAGTACGCCGGCCGAGCCTGAGCCGGTCACTGAGCAGACCCCCTCCCGGTCACTGAGCCGCCCCCTCCCGGTCACTGAGCCTGTCGAAGTGCCACACACCGGAGCCCCCAGACCCACAACGCTCCCCGGGGGCCCTTCGACAAGCTCAGGGAACGAGTACCCCCACCCCGGTCACGCGAGCCAGCCCCGGTCACCGAGCAACCCGCACCGGTCACTGAGCCTGTCGAAGTGCCACACGCAGANCCCCGGTCACTGAGCCTGTCGAAGTGCCACACGCCGAAGCCTCCCGACCTACAACGCCACCCCGGGGGCCCTTCGACAAGCTCAGGGAACGGGTATCTCCTCCCCGGTCAGTGGGCCGAACCCTCCCGGTCTCTGAGCCGACCTCTCCCGGTCACTGAGCCTGTCGAAGTGCCACACGCCGAAGCCCTCAGACCCGCAACGTCACCCCGGGGGCCCTTCGACAAGCTCAGGGAACGGGTATCTCCTCCCCGGTCACCGAGCGCCACCCTGTCACTGAGCGAACATCCCCCGGTCACTGAGCCTGTCGAAGTGCCACACGCCGAAGCCCTCAGACCCGCAACGCCACCCGGGGGCCCTTCGACAAGCTCAGGGAACGGATATCCCCCTCCCGGTCACTGAGCCTGTCGAAGTGCCTCCGCGGAATCTTCCGCGGGGCGGAGACGTTGGCCCCGGTATGCGATCGATCGTCTACTCCACCAACGGTGACCCGTCCGTCCTCCACCTCGTCGAGCGCGAGCTCCCCGAGCCCGGCCCCGGCGAGGTCCGCATCAAGGTCGCGTTCTCCGGCGTCAACCCGACCGACTGGAAGACCAGGCGCGGCGGCGGCCCCTCCGGTGGCATGCCCTTCCCCGAGGTCGTCCCGAACCTCGACGGCGCCGGCGTGATCGACGCGGTCGGCCCGGCCGTCGGCGACGCGGCGACCACGACCACCTTCGCCGTCGGCGACCGCGTCTGGGTGTTCCTCGCCGCGCACGAGAGCCCGCTGGGCACGGCCCAGGAGTTCACGGTGCAGCCCGTCTCCCGTGTGGTCCCCCTGCCCGACGCCGCGTCATTCGAACTCGGCGCCAGCCTCGGCGTCCCCGCGATGACCGCGCACCGCGCCCTCACCGTCGCGCAGGACGGCCCGACCCGGCTCGCCCCCGGAGCCCTCGACGGCCGGACGGTCCTCGTCCAGGG
>NZ_JACYTW010000130.1:0-1835 GCF_014841395.1 Plantibacter sp. CFBP 13570
CAGACGAGCGTTGCACATGCTCCTTAGAAAGGAGGTGATCCAGCCGCACCTTCCGGTACGGCTACCTTGTTACGACTTAGTCCTAATTACCGATCCCACCTTAGACAGCTCCATCCTTGCGGTTAGGCCACTGGCTTCGGGTGTTACCGACTTTCATGACTTGACGGGCGGTGTGTACAAGGCCCGGGAACGTATTCACCGCAGCGTTGCTGATCTGCGATTACTAGCGACTCCGACTTCATGAGGTCGAGTTGCAGACCTCAATCCGAACTGGGACCAGCTTTTTGGGATTCGCTCCACCTTACGGTATTGCAGCCCTTTGTACTGGCCATTGTAGCATGCGTGAAGCCCAAGACATAAGGGGCATGATGATTTGACGTCGTCCCCACCTTCCTCCGAGTTGACCCCGGCAGTATCCCATGAGTTCCCACCATTACGTGCTGGCAACATAGAACGAGGGTTGCGCTCGTTGCGGGACTTAACCCAACATCTCACGACACGAGCTGACGACAACCATGCACCACCTGTTTACGAGTGTCCAAAGAGTTGACCATTTCTGGCCCGTTCTCGTATATGTCAAGCCTTGGTAAGGTTCTTCGCGTTGCATCGAATTAATCCGCATGCTCCGCCGCTTGTGCGGGCCCCCGTCAATTCCTTTGAGTTTTAGCCTTGCGGCCGTACTCCCCAGGCGGGGCGCTTAATGCGTTAGCTACGACACGGAAACCGTGGAATGGTCCCCACATCTAGCGCCCAACGTTTACGGGGTGGACTACCAGGGTATCTAAGCCTGTTTGCTCCCCACCCTTTCGCTCCTCAGCGTCAGTAGCGGCCCAGAGATCTGCCTTCGCCATCGGTGTTCCTCCTGATATCTGCGCATTCCACCGCTACACCAGGAATTCCAATCTCCCCTACCGCACTCTAGTCTGCCCGTACCCACTGCAGACCCGAGGTTGAGCCTCGGGATTTCACAGCAGACGCGACAAACCGCCTACGAGCTCTTTACGCCCAATAATTCCGGACAACGCTTGCACCCTACGTATTACCGCGGCTGCTGGCACGTAGTTAGCCGGTGCTTTTTCTGCAGGTACCGTCACTTTCGCTTCTTCCCTGCTAAAAGAGGTTTACAACCCGAAGGCCGTCGTCCCTCACGCGGCGTTGCTGCATCAGGCTTTCGCCCATTGTGCAATATTCCCCACTGCTGCCTCCCGTAGGAGTCTGGGCCGTGTCTCAGTCCCAGTGTGGCCGGTCACCCTCTCAGGCCGGCTACCCGTCGTCGCCTTGGTGAGCCGTTACCTCACCAACAAGCTGATAGGCCGCGAGTCCATCCTTGACCAAAATTCTTTCCAGCAACTCACCATGCGGTGGAAGCTCGTATCCGGTATTAGACGTCGTTTCCAACGCTTATCCCAGAGTCAAGGGCAGGTTACTCACGTGTTACTCACCCGTTCGCCACTAATCCACCCAGCAAGCTGGGCTTCATCGTTCGACTTGCATGTGTTAAGCACGCCGCCAGCGTTCGTCCTGAGCCAGGATCAAACTCTCCGTAAATGTTGAATTGCACGACCACCGAAGCAGCCGGCACATTTCGCGCACCATGCCACCGGAATAGGTGAACACGATGCAAGTTTGAAACTGACAGAACAAATCATTACTGACTTGCTTTGTTTTGTTTAAATGTTTTCCAAAGGAATCTCTTACAACATCAACCAACCGAAAAGGAAGGCATCAATTGCACGAGGTTTTTGGCATTTGACATTGTGCACGCTGTTGAGTTCTCAAGGATCGGATGCTCCTGCCTTTGGCCATCACGACCGCCCTGCAGGGCAACTTCTCTA
>NZ_JACYTW010000131.1:0-1774 GCF_014841395.1 Plantibacter sp. CFBP 13570
TCGACCGCCCGGTCGCCCGGCATGCCGAGCGGCCGCAGGACGCCCTATGGGCCGCGGTCGCCGACGCGGTGTCGGAGGTGATGGCGACGTCGGGTGTCGACCCGACCCTGGTCGCCGCCGTCGGGATCACCGGCCACGGCGACGGGCTGCACCTCGTGACCGCCGCGGGAGAGCCGGTCGGCCCGGCCATCACGGCGATGGACTCCCGGGCGCACGTCGAGGCCGCCGAACTCGCGGCTGACCCGGACCGGCTGCGCGTGGTGCTCGAACGCTCCGGACAGCTGCCGACGCCGGGCGCCGCCGGCAACCTCCTCCGCTGGTTGCTCCGCCACGACCCGGAGCGTGTCGAGCAGGCTGACGCGATGCTCTTCTGCAAGGACGTGGTCCGCCTGCGGCTCACCGGCGAGATCTCCACCGACTACTCCGACGCCTGCGCCTCCTTCCTGGACGTCGGGACCGCCACCTGGAGCGCCGAGGTCCTCGACGCCTACGGCCTGCCCGCCGAACTGCTCCGCCTGCTCCCGCCGATCAACCCGAGTGGCACGATCGTCGGGCGGGTGCTCCCGGAGGCCGCCGCGGTCACGGGCCTCGTCGCCGGGACACCGGTCGTCTCGGGACTCCACGACGTGCAGGCATCGTCGATCGGCATGGGAGCGCTCGTCCCCGGGCGGCTCGCCCTCGTGGCCGGCTCGTTCAGCACCAACGGCGTGACGACGACCCAGCCCGACGTGGACCCGCGGTGGCAGTCCCGCCTCTCGATCACCCCCGACCTGCGGATCGCGATGTCCACCTCGGCGACGGCATCGCCTTCCTTCGACTGGACGCTCCGGCTCCTGGGCGTGACCGACGCCACCGGCCGCGACGCGCTGATCGCCGAGGCCGCGGCACTCCCTCCGGAGGAGCCGGTGCCGCTCGTCCTGCCCTTTCAATCGGACTCGCCGCTCGGCGCCGAAGCGTCTGCCACGCTCACCGGCGTCCGCGACTGGCACACCCGGGCGCACGTGCTGCGCGGAGCCCTCGAGGGCATCGTGCTCATGCACCGCTGGCACACCCGGGCACTCGGCGAACGGTTCCGGTGGGACGAGCCGATCGTCCTCGGCGGCGGCCTCGCGCGGTCGCCGCTGTACGTGCAACTCGTGGCCAACGCGCTTCGAGCTCCCGTGACGGTCGTCGACTCCGAGGAGGCCGGGGCACTGGGTGCCGCGATCGTCGCCGGGGTCGCCGCCGGACTCCTGCCGTCGGTGGAACAGGCCCAGCGCGACGTCGTCCGACACGCACCCGCCGTCCTGCCGACGGACGCCTCGGCCGCGTACTGGGCCGGGGTCGGAACCGCGTTCGACGAGCTCGTCGAAGCCCTCGGCCCCTGGTGGCGACGACGGGCCGAGGAGTCGAGCCCCGACGGTCCGGCGTCCGAACGCGACGACCGTGCCGGGGTGGAACGATGAGCGCGTCCATCGGAGGCCGCGGGACGGCCACGTCCAGTCCGGTGGACGACCGGCGTCGGGAGATCCTCACCCGACTCGACCAGGACGGGCGGGTCGAGGTCGGCGCGCTCGCAGTGGACCTCGGCGTGACCGAGGAGACGATCCGGCGCGACCTCCGCGTCCTCGAACTCGACGGACGCCTCCGACGCGCGCACGGCGGTGCGGTGCGAGTCGACCTCGACCCGGGCCAGGACTCCGGGGCGTCCGGTGCGCTCGCCGTGCGGGCGCTGACCCTGGTCGACCCGGGCTCAGCGGTCTTCCTCGGCGCGGGGTCGGCCTGCGAGGCGCTC
>NZ_JACYTW010000132.1:0-1537 GCF_014841395.1 Plantibacter sp. CFBP 13570
CGAGCGAGTCGGCGCCACCGCTCAGTGCGACGAGCAGGTCGGCACCGGCGACGTCACGCGACGCCGTGGGCGCCGTGCCCGCGATCGCGTCGCGCACCGCCTTCCGGAGGGCGGCGACGGACGGGTGGAGCGGGGGTCGGACGTCGTTCACGCGGACCACGCTATTGCACCGCGCCGAGCGCCTCCCCACACCGTTCGCCCCGGGACGCATCGGTTATGGTTGGTCCTCGTCGGCGACCGCGCCGACTCAACGTCATCCAACCGCGCAAGGAGCAGGCTTATGGCCGAGTACGACGCCGTCATCGAGATCCCGCGGGGCAGCCGCAACAAGTACGAGATCGACCACGAGACCGGTCGGGTCTTCCTGGACCGCGTCCTGTTCACGAGCTTCGTCTACCCCGCCGACTACGGCTTCTTCGAGAACACCCTCGGCGAGGACGGCGACCCGGTCGACGTCCTGGTCCTGCTCGACTTCCCGACCTTCCCGGGCGTCGGCATCAAGGTCCGCCCCGTCGGCGTCCTGCACATGACGGACGACGGCGGCGGCGACGACAAGGTCATCGCCGTGCAGTACAAGGACCCGCGCTGGTCGCACATCCAGGACCTGAACGACATCCCGCAGGCGACGCGCGACGAGATCGAGCACTTCTTCGTCCACTACAAGGACACCGAGCCCGGCAAGTGGGCGCGGATCGACGGCTGGGGCGACGCCGCAGCGGCCGAGAAGATCATCCTCGCGGGCTTCGACAAGCTCAAGGCGGAGGGTCACTGACCCACTGCGGACCTCCGCACACCGCACGACGAAGCGGCCGGCACCCTCGGGTGCCGGCCGCTTCGTCGTGCGGGTCGCTGCGCTCGGTCAGCCGAGCGGCGCCCCGCGGTCGGCCATGAACGGCTGCGCGTCGATCGCACTGCCGTTGATGCGGACCTCGAAGTGCAGGTGGCAGCCCGTGGAGGCACCGGTCGTGCCGACGTAGGCGATGACCTGTCCGGCGGAGACCTGGTAGCCGACGCCGACCTGGATGCCACCGTTCACGATGTGCGCGTAGCCGGTCGAGACGCCGGAGCCGTGGTCGATGAGGATGAAGTTGCCGTACGTGCCGTACCAACCGGCGTAGGTCACGGTGCCGGAGGTCGCCGCGTAGATCGGGATGCCGCAGCCGCCCGCGATGTCGGTGCCGCGGTGGAAGCTGCCTGAGCTGCCGCCGCCCGTGGAGATCGGATCGCGGTAGCCGTAGGTGCCCGAGATGCTGCCGGAGGCCGGGATCGCCCAGCCCTGGCTGCTGAGCTGACCGCCGTCGGCGCTCTCGCCACGCGCGGCCGCTGCCGCAGCTTCGGCGGCCTTCCGCGCGGCCTCGCCGGCTTCGAAGTCCTTGACCGTCTTCGCGGTCGTGTCCTGCAGCGCCGTCAGCTGGGCGTTGAGCGTGACGATCAGCTCCTGGTTCTTCTCGAGCTTCGCCGCCGCCGCGGACGCCGCCGCCTGGGCGGCCTCCATGGCCGCCTGCGCCGCCTGCCGGAGCGACTCGCGCTCGTCGCG
>NZ_JACYTW010000133.1:0-1422 GCF_014841395.1 Plantibacter sp. CFBP 13570
GGGCGCGCCTCGGCGGGGGCGGCCGAGGCGTCCGATGCGTCGGTCGGCGGGAGCGAGACGGCGGGGCCGGCGTGTGCCGACCCCGCCTCACTCCGCCGGGTGGCGGAGGCACTCATCAGGAGATCGCTGCCGCCCACTTCTCGGCGAGCAGCGAGGTGGCCTGCTCGGTCTGCTCGGGGGTGAACTGCACGAGGTCGGCGGGCATCTCGCCCACGGCGTCGAGGGCCTTCTGGTCGACGGTGTCGGCCTCGACCATCGCGGCGAGGGTCGACGGGTACGCGCCGGCGGCGAGGTACAGGTTCTGCGCCTCGGGGCTGAAGATGAACTCCTGCCAGAGTCGCGCGGCCGCGGGGTGCGGGGCGTCCACGTTGATGGCCTGGTTGTAGTAGCTGCCGACGGCCGAACCCGGGAGGACGGTGGTCTTCCAGTTGCGCTGGCCCTCGTTCTCGGTCGCCGCGGCGAGGTTGTTGTAGCTCCAGTCGATCACGACGGGGGTCTCACCCGAGGCGATGGTCGCGGGGGTCGGGTCGAGGGGCAGGAAGTTGCCCGCCTGGTTGAGCTTCTGGAAGAAGTCGACACCGGGCTGGATGTCGTCGGCCGAACCACCGGACTGCAGCGCGGCGAGGTAGACGCCGGCTGCGGCTGCGCCGGCCTGGGTCGGGTCGCCGTTCAGCGCGACCTTGCCCGCGAACTCGGAGCCGAGGAGGTCGTCGAGCGACTTCGGCGCCGGGACGGCGTCCGCGTCGTAGCCGATGGAGACGAGGCCGGTGTAGTCGTAGACCCACAGGCCGGTCTTCTCCTTCGAGCCCTCCGGGATGTCGTCCCAGTTTGCGACCTGGTACGGCGCGAACTGGTCGAGGTTGTCGAGGGCGACGGCGGAGCCGAGGTCGAAGACGTCGGGAGCGGTGTCCTGACCCTGCTGGTTCTTCGCGGCCGTGATCTCCTCGGCGCTCGAGACGTCGGGGTCGGCCGAGTTGACCGTGATGTCGTACTTGTCCTCGAACGCGGAGATGATCTTCCCGTAGTTCGCCCAGGTGTCGGGAAGGGCGATGACGTTCAGCTGGCCCTCGGCCTTCGCCGCCTCGACGAGCGCGTCCATCCCGCCGAAGTCCTCGGCGGAGGTCGCCTGCTTGGCGTCGACGTCGGAGCCGGCTCCGGTGTCCGCTCCGGCGGAGCATGCGGTGAGCGCGGTCGCTGCGAGTGCAACGATGGCGAGGGCGGTCATACGCCTGGTGTTCACGGTTCCTCCAGTGACGTCGGCGGCCGCCCGTGCTGTCGGGCCGTCGGATACCGCGTCCGTCGTCTGGAGGACAAGCTAGGGTCGCGACGTAGCGCGATCGGGGCCTGCCGGTGTCGCGCAGGTGAACAGTGCCCTTCGACAAGCTCAGGGACCGGGCGGGGGGGGGCTCAGGGACCGGGCGG
>NZ_JACYTW010000134.1:0-1198 GCF_014841395.1 Plantibacter sp. CFBP 13570
GGCGCCGACCGACCTCGTCCGTCGGACGCTCGAGGTGCGGGCGGCCGGCGACGTGCCACTGATCGGCGACGACCGGTGGAGCGAGTCGTACTGGCGTTCCGTCCGCGACCGCACCACCGCGGCCGGTCCACAGCCGGCCCAGGGCTGGGCGACGCTGACCTCCGGCACCACCGGCGAGCCGCGCATCGTGCTCAGGACCGCAGCGTCGTGGGCGGACTCCTTCCCGGCCGTCGGCGCGCTGCTCGACCTCGGGCCGGACGACGTCCTGGCGCTGTCGTCGCCGCCCGCGTCGTCGCTGTCGCTCTTCTCGGTCGCCCATGCGGCCGCCGTCGGTTGCTCGCTCGCCCTCCCGACCACCCACGCGCTCACCCCCGACGACGCCCGTGACGCGACCCGGTTCCACGGGACTCCGAACGGCCTCCGGGCGCTGCTCGACGGCGAGGTGCCACCCCGCCTGCGGGTGGCGTTGATCGGAGGCGCCTCACTCGACCCCGGGCTCCGCGCCAGGGCGGAGGACCTCGGCATCCGTGTCGTGTCCTACTACGGTGCCGCCGAGCTCTCCTTCGTGGCGGTCGACGACGGCGCCGATCCGGATCGACCGGGCCTCCGTGCCTTCCCCGGCGTCGAGCTCGAGGTCCGCGACGACGACGTCCTCTGGGTCCGATCGCCGTTCGTCGCGACCGGGTACCTCGGGGGCTCGGGACCGCTCCGACGCGACGGCGACTGGTCCACCGTCGGCGACCGCGCACGGATCGACGACGGGATCGTCACGCTCCTCGGCCGATCCGACGACGCGATCCTCACGGCCGCGGCGACCGTCATCCCCGCCGATGTCGAGGAGGCCCTGCGCCGACTCGACGGGGTGGACGACGCCGTCGTGCTCGGTCTGCCGAACGCCGGGGTCGGATCGCTCGTGACGGCCGTGTTGGAGCTGCACCCGGGCGCGCGTCCGACCCGCGCGATGCTCCGCGACGCCCTCGCACCGCTGTTGCCGCCGACCCACCGGCCCCGACGCTGGTTCGTCGTCGACGAGCTGCCCCGCACCGTCACCGGCAAAGCCGCCCGCGCGGAGCTCGCCGACCGACTCGCGGCAGGGACGGTGGCGTCCCTTGACTGAGTCGCCTACCCTCCCGCGCATCGTCGCGGCCCGCCGGACGCCGATCGCGACGCGCGGGCGCGCCCTCGCCGCACTCACGGT
>NZ_JACYTW010000135.1:0-1176 GCF_014841395.1 Plantibacter sp. CFBP 13570
CCGTCCACGATGAACTCGCGCACGGCCTGCGGATCCGGGGTGTCGATGATGCCGGGATCGAGCGGCGCGTCGACGACCTGCTGCGGCGGTTCGGCCTGGAATCCGCACGCGACGTGCATCCGTTCCTCCTCTCCGGCGGCCAGAAGCGCCGACTGTCCGTCGGGAGCGCCCTCATCGCCGGAGCTCCGGTGCTCGCGCTCGACGAGCCGACCTTCGGTCAGGACCGGGCGCGGGCGAACGAGCTCCTGGACCTCCTCGCCGGACTCAACGCGCAGGGCACCACGGTCCTCGTCGTGACCCACGACCTCCAGCTCGTCGCCGATCACGCGAGTCACGTCGCGGTGATGGCCGGCGGTCACCTGCTCGCCCACGACACGACTGCCGCGGTCCTCGGCGACGACGAGCTCCTGCGCCGCGCGGGGCTCCGGCCACCACCGCTCGCCCAAGCGATGCGCTCGCTGGCGAACCACCCCGACTGGCGGCACCTGTCGAGACTCGACGACCTGCCCGGGGCGGCCGCCCGATGAGCGCCACGACGATCGACCCGTACGCCTCGGGCACGGCACCGGCCGGTCGATTCCTGTACCGGTTGAACCCCCTCGCGAAGCTCGGCGCTCCGCTCCCGGTGATGATCCTGCTCGCGTTCACGAGGGACCCGGTCACGCCGGCGCTGTTCATCGCCCTCGCGGTCGTCGTCATCCTCGTAGGAGCCAGCCTGACGCGGACGGTCGCCCTCCTGCTCTTCGTGGCGCTGCCGCTCCTCGTCGCGATCATGTCGTTCAGCTTCGGCCTGTGGACCGACCCGAGCCGCGTCGACCAGTCCGTCCTGCTGTTCCAGGTCGGCGACTACCGATTCTTCCTCGGCGCGCTGCTCGTCGGCCTCGCAACGGCACTGCGACTCGCGGCCCTCCTCGTCCTCGCCTGCATCGGCGGCCTCACCTCGACCGGTCCGGAGTTCGTCCGCGCGATGATCCAGCAGCTGCACGTGCCCTACCGGATCGGGTACACGGCGCTCGCCGCCTACCGGTTCGTGCCGCGGTTCGGGCACGAACTGGAGGTGATCCGTTCCGCCCACCGGGTCCGCGGCATGGCCGAGGGTCGCGGACCGATCGCCGCCGTCCGCCGCGCCGGCGGCACCGTCGTGCCGCTGCTGGCCGGCGCCATCCGTCACGCGGA
>NZ_JACYTW010000136.1:0-1146 GCF_014841395.1 Plantibacter sp. CFBP 13570
CGCGCCGTCGCCCGCAAGCTCGGCTTCTCCGCGATCGGCCGGCAGCTGTCGGCCCGCCCGGTGGTCGCCGAGTGGCCGGCGCCCTCCGCCGACGCCTGAGGCGCGCCCGGCTGCCCCAACTCAGGAGTCCCTCGGCACGGCGGAACCCACCAGCCCCGACACACCGGACGACTCCTGAGAAAGGACCGATCGGGAGCAGACCCCTCGCCCGGCAAACAGACCCGCGCCTGACCCCGGCCGTGCTGCCCCAACTCAGGAGTCCGTCGGCGCGGCGCAACCCACCAGCCCCGACACACCGGACGACTCCTGAGAAAGGGCCGATGGCAAAAGGGGTGGGGGGGGCGGGCGACGAGGCGGGGTGGTCAGCCGCTGACGACGGTGCGACCCTCGAAGGCACGACCGAGGGTGACCTCGTCGGCGTACTCGAGGTCGCCGCCGACGGGGAGACCGGAGGCGAGGCGCGTGATGCGGATCCCCATCGGGAGGAGCAGCCGGCTGAGGTACGTGGCGGTCGCCTCCCCCTCGAGGTTCGGGTCGGTCGCGATGATGACCTCGGTGACGGTGCCGTCGGCGAGGCGCTGCATGAGACGACGGATGTTCAGGTCGTCGGGTCCGACGCCGTCGATCGGGCTGATGGCGCCGCCGAGCACGTGGTAGAAGCCGCGGAACTCACGCGTACGCTCGATGGCGACGACGTCCTTCGGTTCTTCGACGACGCAGATCAGGGCCGGGTTGCGACGCGGGTCGCGGCACACGCTGCAGAGGTTCTGCTCGGAGATGTTGCCGCAGATCTCGCAGAACTTGACCTTCTCGCGGACGACGGTGAGCAGCTCGGCGAGCTTCGACACGTCGAACGACTCCGTCTGGAGGATGTGGAACGCGATGCGCTGCGCCGACTTCGGACCGATGCCGGGCAGCCGGCCGAACTCGTCGATCAGATCTTGGACGATTCCCTCGTACATGGCCTACCGCCCTCCGGAGCGCGGCTCGTGCGGCTGCTCCTCGATGAATGTCGCGCCGAGGAGCTCGCGGACGACGCTCTCGCCGTACCGGTTGTCACCCGCGGGGTGGGACGTCGGCACCGGGGGCGCCTGGCGCATCCGGACCGGGGGCTGCGGGCGCTGCTCGGCGACCGGCGCCGCAGGC
>NZ_JACYTW010000137.1:0-1083 GCF_014841395.1 Plantibacter sp. CFBP 13570
CGCCCCGTCCGCAGCTTCCGGCCAGTCCACGGCCCCCGACCGTCGACCGGCGCAGGAGTCCGACCACGCGCAGACCGCCGCACCGACCCCCGCCGCCCCTCGGGTCGGCCCGGTCACCCTGCAGCACATCCGCGACGCGTGGCCCGAGATCGTGGCGCGCGTCGAGAAAGCCGACCGCAAGGCCTGGATGATCGTCGTCAACACCCAGGTCGGCGGGTACTCGGACGACGACGTCCTCACGCTCGTCTTCGCGAACAACAGCGACCTCAACGACTTCAAGGCGCGTCATGCGCCCGGTACCGGTGTCGCGGAGGTCCTGCGCACGGCGGTCCTCGACGTCCTCGGCGTGCGGGTGAAGTACCTCGCCAAGGTGGCCGGTGCCGACGAGCCGCCGGCACCGCGGGCCACGGCGCCCGCCACCGGCGCTCCGTCGTCGGAGTCGTCCGCCTGGTCGACCCCGAGCCTGCCGCAGACCGTCCCAGCCCCTGCAGCCCCGTCGTCATCAGACAGCAGCGGCGGGTCGGCATCCCGCTCCTCGTGGCCCACCGTCGCACCAGCCGGTGGCGAGCCCGCCTCCGCTGCGCCGGCCGACGCCGCGCCATCCGCTGCTGCGCCATCGGCACCCGCGTCGTCGGTCACCGCCCCGGCCGAGGAGCAGACCTCCGTCTCCGCCTCCTCGTGGGCGACGGTCGCGCCGCCGGCCGACGAGCCCGAGCCGTCCCCGGTCCCTGAGCCTGTCGAAGGGCCGTCCCCGGTCCCTGAGCCTGTCGAAGGGCCGTCCCCGGTCCCTGAGCCTGTCGAAGGGCCCGCGTCCGCGTCCGAGCCTGCTTCGGCGACCCGGCTGTCTCCGGTCCCTGAGCCCGTCGAAGGGCCCACGTCGTCTCCCACGCCTGCCTCGTCGACGCAGCCCTCCTCGGTCCCTGAACCTGTCGAAGGGCCCACCCCGTCTTCTGCGCCTGCCTCGTCGACCCGGCCGTCTCCGGTCCCTGAGCCTGTCGAAGGGCAGCCCGGGCGACCCGCCGGATCCGGAGCCCCCGGGACGCCGGCCGGCTCACCCGCGCAGCGCCAGCCGTCGACCCCGCC
>NZ_JACYTW010000138.1:0-988 GCF_014841395.1 Plantibacter sp. CFBP 13570
GGTCGGCGCGCCGACCCCGCCCGGCTGCCCGACGATCCGACCGTCGGCCAGGCGGATGGTCCGCGAGCACCGCGCGGCGACCGTCTCGTCGTGCGTCACGAGGACGAGCGTGCGTCCCTGCCCGGTCGTCGCGTGGAGCAGGGCCCCCATGACGTCGGCCGAGGTCCGGGAGTCGAGCGCGCCGGTCGGCTCGTCGGCGAAGACGATGGGGGCACCGGTCACCTGAGCGCGGGCGATCGCGACGCGCTGCGCCTGACCACCGCTCAGTTCGCCGATCCGACGGGTCTCCATGCCGGCAAGTCCCAGGGCGGCGAGCCACGCCGCCGCGCTCGTCTCAGCGGCGATGCGCGGTGTCCCGCCGAGCATCAGCGCGATCGCGACGTTCTCGACGGCGGTCAGCTCGGGGATGAGCAGGCCCTGCTGGAAGACGAAGCCGAAGGACTCGCGCCGCAGCTGCGAGCGGTGCCGTTCGTCGAGCTGATCGACGCGGACGACGCCCGTCGGAGTGTTGAAGGCGATCGAGCCGGTGTCAGGGGTGACGATCCCGGCGAGCGCATGCATGAGCGTGGTCTTGCCGGAGCCGGAGGCACCCATGATGGCGACCGACTCACCGGGGAGGATGTCGAGGTCGACGCCGGCGAGGGCGACGGTCGGCCCGTACTGTTTCGTGAGTCCGCGAGCGGAGAGGATCGAAGTGTTCATGCTCCCATCGTCGGCGGCGGGTGTCCCTCGTCGCGTCGGCCGGGCGATGCAAGCTCCGCCGTGCGGGTCATCCGCGAGGTGGACCCGGCGTGGACCTCGCGGTCAGTTGCCGCGGCGGCGGTACTGGGCGAAGACCGCAGCGTCGGCTGCCCAGCCCGCACCGAGGAACCGGAGGCCTGTTCCGGCGTCGGTCCCGTCGGTTCCGGCCGCGGGCGCTTGCGTCGGCTCGACCGAGGCGGTGAGGTCGACCCCGGCAGCGCCGGCGGCGACGTGTGCCGTAGCGCTG
>NZ_JACYTW010000139.1:0-934 GCF_014841395.1 Plantibacter sp. CFBP 13570
GTCTCGCCGCCGAGGAGCGTCCGCACCCCGGGATGGCCGGCGGCGCGAGCGGTGCCCGCGGCATACGCCTCGGCGATGCCCGGCGTGAGCATGCGCCCGGCGACGGCGTCGGACGCCGCCTGAGCGACGAGCTCGGCGAACCCGCTGCCGCTCGGTACGAGGACGAGACCGGGGTTCGTGCAGAACTGCCCCACGCCGAGGGTGAACGACGCCGCCAGCCCGCGAGCGAGGTCACCCGCGGCCTCGCCCTGCAGTGCGGCCTCGGTGATGACGACCGGGTTCGTGCTGCCGAGCTCGCCGTAGAACGGGATCGGGGCCGGCCGCTGCGACGCGAGGTCGAACAGGGCGCGCCCGCCGGTGAGTGAGCCGGTGAACCCGACCGCGGTGATCACCGGGTGCTGCACGAGGGCGGTGCCCTGCTCACGACCCTCGACGAGCGCGAACGTGCCGTCCGGGGCACCCGCCGTGTGCAACGCCTCGGTGACGATCGCCGCGGTCAGTCGCGAGAGCCGCGGGTGGGCGGAGTGCGCCTTCACGACCACCGGACATCCGGCCGCCAGCGCCGACGCCGTGTCGCCGCCGGCCACCGAGAACGCGAACGGGAAGTTCGACGCGCTGAAGACCGCCACCGGCCCCGTCGGCCGAAGCATCCGTCGCAGCTCCGGCTTGGGCGGGGTGGCGGAGGCGTCGGCGTGGTCGATGACGACCTCGAGGAAGGCACCGTCGCGGAGGACGGCGGCGAACAGCCGCAGCTGGCCCGTCGTCCGCGCGACCTCGCCTGTGAGGCGCGCGGTCCCGAGGTGGGACTCCTCGTCGGCCAGGGCGACGAGCTCGTCGACCCGTCCGTCGAGGGCATCGGCGACGGCCTCGAGCCAGGCGGCGCGCGTTGAGGGCGCGGCGGAGGCGAGCTCGGAGGACGCCGCGGCTGCTGCCG
>NZ_JACYTW010000140.1:0-748 GCF_014841395.1 Plantibacter sp. CFBP 13570
CGCCGGTCTCGGCCACGCCGTCGCGCTCGGTGCGGACGGCACCGTGCTCGCGTGGGGCGCCGACGGCTTCGGTCAGGCGACCGTCCCGAGCCTCACGGGGACGATCACCCAGGTCGCGGCCGGCACGAACCACTCGCTCGCGCTCGCCGCAGACGGCACCGTCACCGCCTGGGGTCGCGACGCCGACGGCCAGGCCACGGTCCCGGCAGGACTCGACCGGGTCCTCCGCATCGCCGCCGGCGGACCGAACTCGGCCGCCGTCCGCGCCGACGGCACGCTCGCGCTCTGGGGTGACGACGCGTTCGGACAGAACGACCTCCCGACCGCGCTCGACGGTGCACGCGTGACCGACGTCGCCATCGGATCAGGCTTCACCGTCGCCCTCACCGACGACGGCGACGTCGTCCCCTGGGGCCGGAGCGACACCGGTCAGCTCGAGCTCCCGACGGCGCTCGCCGACGAGGACGTCGTGCAGCTCGCCGCCGGCACCGACCACGCGCTCGCCCTCGCCGACGACGGCACCGTCCTCGCCTGGGGTGCGGACGGCTCCGGCCAGACCGAGGTGCCGGCGTCCCTCGACGGGGTCGACGTCGTCCGTGTCTTCGCGGGTCCGTACCTGTCCGGGGCGATCGCCGCCGACGGATCGGTCACCGTCTGGGGCGCTGCCGACGCCCGTGCGGCACTGCCCGACGGTCTGCTCGCGGCCGGTGTCGCGCTCGGCGAGACGGGTGCCGTCGCCGCGGCCGGT
>NZ_JACYTW010000141.1:0-699 GCF_014841395.1 Plantibacter sp. CFBP 13570
GGTCGAGCAGCTGGCGGTCCCCGTCGTCCGCGCCGTGCACGACGATGCGACGCACGCGCTGGGCCTGCCGCCGGTGGTCGCGGACGTCGTCCTCGGCAACTGCATGGGGCCTGGCGGCAACCCGGCCCGCGTCGCCGCACTCGGTGCCGGCCTCGGCTTCGACGTTCCAGGGCTCACCGTCGATCGGCAGTGCGGCAGCGGCCTCGCGGCGATCATCGAGGCGTCCATGGCGATCAGCGCCGGCGACCATCGGCCACGGATCGCCGGCGGGGTCGAGAGCGCGTCGACCGCGCCGACTCGTTCCGTCGACGGCGTCGCCTACGCACGCGCTCCGTTCGCACCGGCGGGTTGGCACGACCCCGACATGACCCGCGCCGCCGAGGACCTCGCCGAGCACGACGGGATCTCCCGCGAACGCCAGGACGCCTACGCGGCGCGGAGCACGCACCGTGCGGCGAGCGCCGTCGCCGCCGGGCGGTTCACCGACGAGCTCGTCCCGCTGGTCGGGGCGGTGGAGCAGGACGAGGTGCCGCGCAGCGGGATCGAGCGTCTGCTCCCCCGGTTCACGCCGCTCTTCACCGACGGCTCTCTCACCGCGGGCAACACCTGCCGGGTGAGCGACGGAGCCGCCGCCGTGCTCGTCGTGCCCGGCGGACCCGCCCACGGGAGCGCGACGCCCGGTCTCGCCGTCCGGGAGCA
>NZ_JACYTW010000142.1:0-640 GCF_014841395.1 Plantibacter sp. CFBP 13570
GTGCCGCCGGCGAGCGTCGAGGTGGAGGTCGTCGCGGCGGTCTCCTCCGCTTCGACCGCGGCCCAGGCCGCCGGGTCGTCGGCTGCGAGTGCTCGGGCCGTGGGCAGGACGGCCGTCGAGACGTCCTCCGGGGCGGTGCGCGCGTCGTCGTCGTCGCTGTCGTCACTACCGCCGAGGCTCCAGGGCTCGTCGTCGACTGGTGGCAGGACGACCGGGTTCGTGGGCGCGGGCCGGAAGGTGCCGGCGGGCGCGTGCTGGAGGACGGAGTCGGTGTCGACCGTCAGCTCGTTGCGGGCGGGCGGGACCGGCGATGCCGGGGCAGGGGTCGGCGGGACGACCGGGAGCTCGAGGGCGTTCGGGTGCCGCAGACCCTCCGACCGGACGGGAGCTTCCTCGGGCATCGGGTCGGCCGGGGCTGCAGGCGTGGTGGGTGCGGCGGGCTCCGCGCTGGGTGCATCCGGCGTCTGCGGTGCGGGGACCGGTGTCGGGTCGTCGGCCGGGTTCGGCACCTGGCTCTGCCACCAGGCGAGGAGTTCGGCCTCGCTCGCGAACTCACCGGGAGCGGTGGCCGGGGCGGCGGGGGTCGGCTCGGCGGCAGCGGGCGTCTGCTCGACGGGAGCGGGCAGCGGCTCGACCGGAG
>NZ_JACYTW010000143.1:0-591 GCF_014841395.1 Plantibacter sp. CFBP 13570
CACCAGGGATGGATCCTCGCGTACTCGGTGCTGATCGCGCCCACCGTGACGGGGTTCGCCGATGTGCTGGGCCGGGTCATCACGGCGGGCGAGGTACCGGTCGGCGTCGTCACGGCGTTCATCGGTGCCCCGGTGCTGATCTACATGGTGCGCCGATTCCGGGTCTCGGAGGTATGACGGCGTGACCGAGCTCGACTTCGGCCGACGCATACACCGCATCGGCCCACACTCGCGGCCATTCCTGCTGGTGGATGGGCTGTCAGCTCGCCTCTGCACCGCCCTCTGGGTCGGCATCGTGCTGCTCGCGGTGTTCGCCGTGTTTTCGGGATCGGCGCAAATATCACCGGTCGAGGCGCTCAGCGCCCTCGTCGGTCAGGGCGACGACTACACCAACATGGTCGTACTCGAATGGCGTGCGCCCCGCATCCTCATGGCCGTGCTGCTCGGCGCGTGCTTGGCAATGAGCGGCGCGATCTTCCAGAACCTCACTGGTAACCCGCTCGGTTCCCCTGACGTAATCGGGTTCCAGACCGGTTCGTACACCGGCGCCCTGATCGTCATGCTGCTGATCGGTGGCGGCTCGGTCGAGAC
>NZ_JACYTW010000144.1:0-591 GCF_014841395.1 Plantibacter sp. CFBP 13570
GTCTCGACCGAGCCGCCACCGATCAGCAGCATGACGATCAGGGCGCCGGTGTACGAACCGGTCTGGAACCCGATCACGTCGGGGGAACCGAGCGGGTTACCAGTGAGGTTTTGGAAGATCGCGCCGCTCATTGCCAGGCACGCGCCGAGCAGCACGGCCATGAGGATGCGGGGCGCACGCCATTCGAGTACGACCATGTTGGTGTAGTCGTCACCCTGACCGACGAGGGCACTGAGCGCCTCGACCGGTGATATCTGCGCAGATCCCGAAAACACGGCGAACACCGCCAGCAGCACGATGCCGACCCAGAGGGCGGTGCAGAGGCGAGCTGACAGCCCATCCACCAGCAGGAATGGCCGCGAGTGTGGGCCGATGCGGTGTATGCGTCGGCCGAAGTCGAGCTCGGTCACGCCGTCATACCTCCGAGACCCGGAATCGGCGCACCATGTAGATCAGCACCGGGGCACCGATGAACGCCGTGACGACGCCAACCGGTACCTCGCCCGCCGTGATGACACGGCCCAGCACATCGGCGAACCCCGTCACGGTGGGCGCGATCAGCACCGAGTACGCGAGGATCCATCCCTGGTG
>NZ_JACYTW010000145.1:0-579 GCF_014841395.1 Plantibacter sp. CFBP 13570
GCTCGGCCTCCGCAGCGGCCGCATCGACGGCCGCCCGCGCAGCGACCGGGTCGAACCCGGCAGTCGCCGTCGTCGAAGCGTCGGTGGAGCCGGCAGCGGCAACGTCGCCCGGGTCGTCGGCCAGCGCGAGGAACTGCTCGACGAGGCGACGGCGCTCCGCCCGGGCGATGTCCCGGGTGTTCTGCGCCGACTGCATCCTCGCCTCGGCATCGGCCCGAGCGACGGATGCCGCGTCGACCGCGTCCGCGTCGGGGTGGTCTCCGTCGAGCACCGCGGGCGCCGGATGGCTCAGCGAGCCACAGACGCTGCACGGCTCGCCGTCCCGCAAGCCGGTGGCGAGTTCACCCGCCATGCCCTCGATCCTCCGGAGGCGCAGCGACGTCTCGACATCGATCGCCGCCTTCGCGGCCGTGGCGGCCTCGGTGACCTCATCGGCGAGCCCCGCGAGGCGTTCGTCGGCCGCGTCCACCCGATCCAGCACCGTGCGGCGTTCAGCCGCGCGCTCGACGGACCGGGCGGCCCTGGCCGACTCGGTGGCCGCACGCGAGGCGCGCTCCGGTGCCGAGCTGAGCGCTGCCC
>NZ_JACYTW010000146.1:0-573 GCF_014841395.1 Plantibacter sp. CFBP 13570
CGCCACCGCCGCCGCCGGACGCACCGCCACCACCGCTCGATCCTCCGCCGCCGGACGAACCGCCGGACGACGCGGGAGGGGTGTTGGCCGCGGCTGCCGCCGCTTCCGCCGCCTGGCGAGCGGACTCGCCGGCCGCGTAGCCGCGTTCGGTCTCGGCAGTGGTGTTCTTCAGGGAGGCGAGCTGCGCGTAGAGCTGGTCGGCCTGCTGCTCCTGTGCCGCCACCGCTGCGGATGCAGCCGCCGAGGCGCTCTCCGCCTCGTCGTACTTCGTCTGCGCTTCGCCCTCGAGACGTTCGCGTTCCGTCTTCGCGACCTCCGCCTGGTCGGTCAGGCCGCTCGCCGCGTTGCGGTCGGTCACCGCCTCGGCGTAGCTCGCGGCGTTGCGCTCGCTCAGCTTGTCCATGACGGACAGCCGGGACAGCAGGTCGTCGGACTTCCCCGCGCCGAGGACCAGGTCGAGCGAGACGTCGCCGCCACCGCCGCGCGACAGCTGCGCGATGAGCGCACCGGCGCGCTGCTTCGAGACCTTGGCGGCGGCCGCAGCGGCCTCGGCCTGCTCGCGCAGCGCCGACT
>NZ_JACYTW010000147.1:0-561 GCF_014841395.1 Plantibacter sp. CFBP 13570
ATCGTCGGGCCCAACGCCTGCGGCAAGTCCACTCTCCTCAAGAGCCTCACCCGACTCTTACCGCCGACGCGCGGTAACGTGCTGCTCGACGGCCGCAGCCTGCACAAGATGCCGACCAAACAAGTGGCGCGCGAGGTGGGCCTGCTCCCACAGGGTCCCGTCGCGCCCGACGGCATCCGCGTCATCGATCTGGTGACGCGGGGACGCTACCCACATCAACGTCTGTTCGCACCCTGGTCGCCCGACGACGAGACCGCCGTCGCCTCAGCGATGGACTCCACCGGAATCCGGGAGCTTTCCGGCCGCCTCGTCGACGAGCTTTCAGGCGGGCAGCGCCAGCGAGTGTGGATGGCGGTCGCACTGGCCCAGCAGACGCCGATCCTGCTGCTCGACGAGCCAACCACCTATCTCGATGTCAGCCACCAGATCGAACTGCTCGAGCTGTGCCGCACACTCAACCGGGTGCAAGGCCATACGCTCGTCGCCGTCCTTCACGATCTCAACCAAGCCGCACGCTACGCCGACCACATCATCGCGATGAAAGACGGTGAGGTCGTCGAC
>NZ_JACYTW010000148.1:0-509 GCF_014841395.1 Plantibacter sp. CFBP 13570
ATCGGGTTCCAGACCGGTTCGTACACCGGCGCCCTGATCGTCATGCTGCTGATCGGTGGCGGCTCGGTCGAGACGATGATCGCGGCACTCATAGGCGGCATCGTCACCGCGTTTCTCGTGTTCCTCCTGTCGTCGAAGCGTGGTTCCGTGCGCGGGGTGCGTCTGATCATCGTGGGCATCGGCGTGAGCGCCATGCTCGCGTCGGTGAACGTCTGGATCCTGCTGACGGCGACGGTGGAGGATGCGATCATGGCGAGCCTCTGGGGTGCCGGCAATCTTTCCGGTGTTTCGTGGCCCACATTCGCCGCCGCCTTCGTCGGCTCGGCAGTGTTCATCGTGGCGGCCATCGCGTTGAGCCGGCCGATGCGACTCCTGCAAATCGGGACGCCGTTCGCCACGGCGCTGGGACAGAATGTGCGCGCGGTGCAGGTGTCGGCGATCGTCGTCGGCATCGGCCTCACCGCACTCGCGACGGCGACGGTCGGCCCGATCTCGTTCATCGCACTGGC
>NZ_JACYTW010000149.1:0-491 GCF_014841395.1 Plantibacter sp. CFBP 13570
ATCGGCAACACCGGCTCGGCCCGCGGCAACCCGGTGCGCATGACGCTGTCGGGTGTTGCCCTTGGGGCCGTGCTGTCGGGGTTCTCGTCGGCCGTGTTGCTGTCGAACTCCGAGGTCCTGCAGAAGATGCGCGGATGGTCGGCCGGAACCACGGCCTCGCAACCGCTCGACGCGACGCTCGCGATCGTGCCGTTCATCGTCGCAGGATTGATCCTTGCGATGCTCAGCTCACGATCACTCGACCTGCTCTCGCTCGGCGAAGCATCCGCCGTCGCGATGGGAGCCCACCCGAACCGAATCCGGATCGTCGCGCTCGTCGCGATCGCCCTTCTCGCCGGCGGAGCGACCGCGGCGGCCGGGCCCATCGGCTTCCTCGGCCTGCTCGCCCCACACATCGCGCGCATGATCGTGGGCCCTCACCAGGGATGGATCCTCGCGTACTCGGTGCTGATCGCGCCCACCGTGACGGGGTTCGCCGATGTGCTGGGCCG
>NZ_JACYTW010000150.1:0-477 GCF_014841395.1 Plantibacter sp. CFBP 13570
CGTGGTCGCGGTGTCGGAACGCACCGCCACCCGGGCGACACTGACCGAGCGGCTCGCCGCCGCGCAGCGCGCCCACGAGCAGGCCCGCGCCGAGGTGGCCGGTGTCCTTGCCGGTCGAGCGGCTTCACTCGCCGAGCTCGACGCGATGCTCGAGGCCGAGCTCTCCTCGCTGTCGCTGCTCGCGGCGGCACGAGCGACCGTCGCAGACCGGCGCCTGCGTGACGCTGAGCGCGCGGTCGAGCTGGAGGCGGCACTCGAGCGGGCCGGGTTCGCCGACCGCGCGGCTGCGGAGGCCGCAGCCATGAACGGGGTCGAACGGGCGAGCGCAGAGGCGCGGGTGGCCGATCACCTGCGTCACACGACCGCGAACGCCGAAGCACTCGCGAGCCCGGCCATCGCCGGTGTCGCCGGTACCGCCGCCCCCGACGTCGAAGCGACGGCCCGACGACTGGCCGACGCCGAGGCGGCGGCAGGCAC
>NZ_JACYTW010000151.1:0-451 GCF_014841395.1 Plantibacter sp. CFBP 13570
CCGCGCGTCGGCGGTAAGAGTCGGGTGAGGCTCTTGAGGAGAGTGGACTTGCCGCAGGCGTTGGGCCCGACGATTACGGTGAACGCTCCGTCGGGGATATCCACCGATACGTCTTCGCAGACCAGCTTGTCGGAGTAGCCGAGCGCGGCGCCGTTGACGATCAGTCGGGTCATCTCTTCTTTCCCTCTCGCAGGAGTAGCCATAGGAAGTACAGTCCGCCGATCGACACCGTGACGATGCCGACGGGCAGGGGCGAATCGGGGTGGATGCGTTGGGCGACGACATCCGCGAGCAACAGCAGCAACGCTCCCACTGCGGCCGTGGGCCCTAGTGCGAGTCCATCGGAGCGCACGAGGCGCCGGGCGATCTGCGGTGCCGCCAGTGCGATGAACGAGATCGGGCCGACCGTCGCCGTCGCGAGTGCGGTGAGGCCGATGCCGACGACGATCGC
>NZ_JACYTW010000152.1:0-451 GCF_014841395.1 Plantibacter sp. CFBP 13570
CCGCGCGTCGGCGGTAAGAGTCGGGTGAGGCTCTTGAGGAGAGTGGACTTGCCGCAGGCGTTGGGCCCGACGATCACGGTGAATGCTCCGTCGGGGATATCCACCGATACGTCTTCGCAGACCAGCTTGTCGGAGTAGCCGAGCGCGGCGCCGTCGACAATCAGTCGGGTCATCTCTTCTTTCCCTCTCGCAGGAGTAGCCATAGGAAGTACAGTCCGCCGATCGACACCGTGACGATGCCGACGGGCAGGGGCGAATCGGGGTGGATGCGTTGGGCGACGACATCCGCGAGCAACAGCAGCAACGCTCCTACTGCGGCCGTGGGCCCTAGTGCGAGTCCGTCGGAGCGCACGAGGCGCCGGGCGATCTGCGGTGCGGCCAGTGCGATGAACGAGATCGGGCCGACCGTCGCCGTCGCGAGTGCGGTGAGGCCGATGCCGACGACGATCGC
>NZ_JACYTW010000153.1:0-364 GCF_014841395.1 Plantibacter sp. CFBP 13570
GTGGCTGCCGCCTGCTGGTGCGCCGACGCCTCGGCCGCCGCGCGTTCGGCGTCGCCCGCCTCGTCGACCGCCGCCGCACCGACCGGACGGAGCACGGTCTGGCCGAACAGGAAGTCGTAACCCTCGTCGACGGGCTCCTCCGGGGTCGACGGGGTCTCGTCCGGGTCGTCCTCGTCGTGGAAGAACTGGGTGTCGGAGACGGACGGCACGACGTGGAGCGGCTGAACGGGCTCGACGTGCGCAACCGGGGTCGCCTCATCGCCGTCCGTCTCGTCGTCCGCGTCGTCCGAGGTCGCCGCGGATGCAGCGGGCTCGGCGGGGGCCGGGACGGGCGGGGCCGCGAGCTGCTCCGCCGCGGTCGGCG
>NZ_JACYTW010000154.1:0-327 GCF_014841395.1 Plantibacter sp. CFBP 13570
CCGCGCTACCTCGGCGCGCGGACGACCACGACGCCGCCGACCGGCGGCTCGACGACCGCGGTGCCGTTGTCGGCGTCGACCGCGATGACGTAGGCACCGACGGCCACGCGCTGCACACCGGCGGTCGCCGGGTGCACGATGACGTCGAGCCCGGGCTCCACCCGGGAGACCTGCTGGTCGGCCGGGTCGGGGTCGGTCGTGAGCACGTGGGCCGGGTGCGTCCGCTCGGCGGCGGCCGCCGCCTCCCGGCGGGTCAGCTCACTCGACGGTGTGGCCACGTGTGCGGCCGTCCCCGCGGTCACGCCGGCACCCAGGGCCGCCGTCTCC
>NZ_JACYTW010000155.1:0-283 GCF_014841395.1 Plantibacter sp. CFBP 13570
CCGCCGAAAGATTGGTCTTCGCTGTGCTCCGCCGGTCCTCCCTCGCTGTCCTCGTCGCCACGTCCGCCCTGCTGCTCGCCTCCTGTGCCTCGACGGGAGCCGCCCCCGAACAGTCCGCCGGCAGCGGCGGCGGCTTCACCCTCGAGCACCCCTCGATCGACGGCCTCGCGATCGACTTCGACGCGCAACCGAAGAACATCGTCATGGACTGCTACGCATACAGCTCGCTGCACGAGTATGGCGTCGAGCCCGTCGCTCTCTTCGGATACGAATGCGACAACCC
>NZ_JACYTW010000156.1:0-259 GCF_014841395.1 Plantibacter sp. CFBP 13570
GGCTGCGTGGCGCCGTCCAGGAGGAGCGCGAACGCGTGCCAGTGGTCCGGGCGGACGGGACCGTCGGTCTCGCACCACGGCGTGCCCGAACGGGGTCCGAGCGGGGTGGCGTCGTCGAGGTCCCGGACGCCCGACCGGAGCGCGCCGGTCGGAAGCGGGTCGTGCTCGCTCGGGAGCGCGACGACGACCGAACGCACGCCGTCGGCGACGGCGACCGCCGAGGTCGGGTCGGTGGCGACGGTCAGGTCACGACCGCTGA
>NZ_JACYTW010000157.1:0-256 GCF_014841395.1 Plantibacter sp. CFBP 13570
GCGTCGGTGGTGTAATCCACCTGCCCGGTGTTCGTCGCGGTGATCGTGTACGTCACCGTCGCACCCGGCACGACCTCGGTCGTGTCAGCGGTCTTCGTGAATGCGATCGACTGGACCGGTGTGTTCGTCACACACCCGCCCTCGGTCGCACACGCCCCACCAGGACCGGTCGGAGTGACCGCGTTCGTGAGCACGTTGTCGCCGGTGTTCGGCTGCTTCACCGTCACCGAATACGTCACCGTGACCGTTTCGCCGA